>DATAGA010000324.1:0-3563 GCA_036257215.1 Myxococcota bacterium | reverse complement strand
CAGGACGCACACGCGATCTACGAGCGCACCGGCCGGGTGGTCGCGACCGACGAGTGCGCGCAGATGCGCTTCTACCGCGAGCGCGCGTTCGAGTTCATGCGCGACGAGCCGGGCGAGAAGGCGAAGCTCGGGGTGTACGGCGTGAAGCTGCTCTGGCAGCCGTGGGTGTTCCAGACCGAGGGCCGCCCGGGCAGAGGCACGTGGCTGGACCTCGGGCGCAGCGTCGCAGAGCCGGCGTTCATGGTCGTCGTCTACGCGCTCGCCCTGATCGGCTTCATGCGGCTGCCGCGGCACTTCGCGTGGCTCTCGCTCGCCCTGCTCGCGTACCAGACGCTGATGGCGTTCCTGTTCGTCGGCGCGACGCGCTACCGCGTGCCGTTCGACTTCTTGCTGATGATCCCCGCGGGGCTCTCGTTGGTCGCCGCGTGGGAGTGGTTGCGCGCGCGCCGCGGCAGCGAAGCGACGTAGAGCAACTCCGTCCGCTCGACGTTGCGGTGCTCGGCAAAGTGCTCGAGCGCGCGTCGCCGCCCCGCCTCGCCCATGGCCCGCCGTCGGGCGGGATCGCGCGCGAGCGCGACGAGGGCGCGCGCGAGCGGCTCGGCCTCGCCCGGCGGCACGAGCAGTCCGGTCTCGCCGTCGACCACGAGCTCGCCGAGGCCGCCGATCTCGGCTGCCAGCACCGGGCGGGCGCGCTCCATCGCCTCGAGCGCGACCATCCCGAAGCCCTCGCCGAGCGAGGGGACGACGACGACCGCGGAGTCGTCGATCGCCCGCTGGATCGGCGCGACATACCCGAGGAAGCGCACGGCGTGCTCCACGCCGAGCTCCTTCGCCAGCGCCCTCAGCGCCGGCTCCAGCGGGCCGCGGCCGGCGATCTCGAGCGTGAGCTCGGGCGCCTCCTCCAACGCGAGCGCGAGCGCCCGCAGGAGCACGACGTGACCCTTGATCGGGATCAGGCGGCCGATGCAGAGGAAGCGCGGCTCCGCCGGGCCGGGCTCGGGGTCGGTGCCGGGGACGATCCCGTAGTGCACGATCGCGAAGTCGGTCTCGTCGAAGCCCTCCACGTCCGCGAGGTAGCGGGCGAGCCCGCGCGAGATCGCGATGTGCACGTGAGCGAGCCCGCCGACGGCGCGGTCGGCGACGGCGAAGCCGCGGTTCTCGCGGAACTCGTTGAAGCCGTGCTTGGTGCTCATCCGCAGCGGCACGGCGGCGAGCGCTCCCGCGAGCTGGCCGTAGACGTCGGCGTGGACGAGATGCGTGTGCAGGATCAGCGGCCGCGCCCGCGTCAGGTATCCGGTCACCCGCGCGAACGCCACTGGATCGATGTCGGCGCGCAGCCGGATCATGTCGACGGGCACGCCGTGCTTGCGCAGCGCCGTCGCGAAGTCGTGCGCGCCCGGCTCGTCCTCGTGCAGCTGGAGCAGGCGGACCTCCCACCCACGCTCGCGCAGCCGGGGCAGCAGCGACAGCAGATGCGTCTCGGCACCCGAGATGCCGGCGATCTTGGCGAGGTGGAGGACGGTGCTGCGCGTCATCGCGCGAGCTCCAGGATCCGCTCCGCCCACGTCTCGACCGAATGCTCGCGCGACACCTTCTGGCGGAGCGCGTGGCCGTGGCGAGCTCGCTCCTCCGTGTTCAGCGCAGCGAGCTCGGCGATGCGCTCCGCGAGCTGCGCGGGATCGTCGCGCTCGAAGCGCAACTCGTCCGGCAGCAGCGTGTCGAAGACGGGGTTCGACGCGAGCACGGGCACGCAGCTCGCCGCGGCCTCGTACACGACCTTGTCGGGAGCGCCTGCGCGCATGTTGTTGACGAGCGCGTCGTGCGTCGCGAGCAGCTCGGGCACGCGCGCGCGCTCGACCGGGCCGTCGAGCGCGACGCGATCCTCGAGCCGCAGCTCCTGCACGAGCCGCTCGAGCTCCGCGCGATGCGCCTGCTCGAGCGGCGAGAGAGTAGGTCCGTGAAGCGAGAGTCGCACGGCGGTGCCGCAGTCGAGGGCGCGCCGCAGCGCGCGAAAGACCACGCTGAGCCCCTTCGCGGGCGAGTAGCGGCCGAGCGCGAGCAGCCTCAGCTCCTCCGCGGCGGCGTGCTGCCGGCAGGGGAACTCGTCGACGTCGATCCCGTGGCCGATCGCGCGCACCTTCGGCGAGCGCAGTGGGAACGAGCGCCGGTCGACGCTCGCGATCGCGGTCGCCGCGTGCGCCGCCGCGCGCAGCGTGGGGCTGGCGTGCCAGTGCGTGTACCAGAGGACGAGCGGGACGCGCAGGGGGCGGGCAAGCGGCGCCGCCAGCACGGCGTAGATCGGGCACATGTGCGCGACGATCCCGTCGGGGCGCGGGCGGCGGCGCAGCTCGGACGCGAGCGCGGCCTCAAAACGGAGGCCGCGGCCCACCTTCGTCCCGGCCGCGAAGCGGCGAACCCGTGCGTTCTGCGGCAGCGCGCCCGGTACCGCTCCGTCGGCGAGGACCACGAGCTCGTCGACCCGCTGGGCGAGCGCGCGCAGCTTCGGCACGGTGGCCGCGAGCGCAGGGTGCCCGGGGTCGACCTGCTGGGTGATGAAGACGAGCCGTGTCATCAGAAGAAGTCGGTGTCGCCGAGCGTGAAGTGCCAGGCACGCGGGCCGACCGGGAGCTCGCCCTCGAGCGCGTGACCGATCAGGCGGATCGTCATCGGCGTCGGCACGAAGCCGAACGCTGCGTAGGCGGCGCGCTGGCCGGGTGGGACGAGCGTCAGGAGGAGGCGTGCGCCGCGGGCGGCGCGCACGCAGCGCCGCAAGAGCCACAGCGTTTCTCGTCGCGTAGGCGCGACGAGGTCGGCGACGTACGCCACCTCGCGGCCACGTAGCTGCTTCCGGCCGATGACGGCGTAGCCGTTGCGAGACAGGAGCAACGTGTACGCGCGGGGCGAGTCGGCGTAGCGCCAGCCCAGGTAGGCGGCGTCTCGAACGAAGTGGCTCGGCCACTGCGAGGCAACCGCGCGGTACGCGCGCTCCGCTGCAGGTGCGAACTCGTCGCGCTCGGCGCGGGTGACAGTCCCCCTGCGGGGGACAGTCACCTTGGCCCACACGCGCAGGCGGTGGACGTCCAGCCAGCCGAGCTTCGCGATGTAAATCGGGCCCGCCAGCCGGTTCGTAAAGCCGAGCTCGACCGTCGCGCCGGACTCGCGGGCGACGCGCTCGACCTCGCCGTTCAGCCGCTGGAAGATCCCGCGGCCGCGGAACGCCTCGTCCGTGACCGCCCACAGCGGCAGGGCGGCGAGCGTCTCGCGCCCCTGCACCACCGCGCGATAGAAGCTCGCGCCCAGCACCCCCGCGAGCCGCCCCTCCTCCTGCGCGAGCGCGATCGTGCGGGGGCCGACGGGGTTGCCGTCGAACCACCAGTCGAACTCCTGCGCGTCCGTTCGGTGGTCCCGAACACGATCGAGCAGCTCGAAGACCTCCTCGCGGCGCGCCGGCTCGTACGCCAGCGTCTCGATCGTCACTTCGAGGACGTGCCGAGCGCGGCGTTCAGGAGCCGCCGGGCGTGCGTGCCGGCGACGGTGTCCTTCCAGCCGATCAGGTCGCACGC
>DATAGA010000306.1:0-8854 GCA_036257215.1 Myxococcota bacterium | reverse complement strand
GACGACTACTTCAAGGGCGGCGAGTCCTTTCTCTCGAGCCCGGAGCTTCCCCAACTGATCGACCTCATGGACTCGCAGGGCGTGGAGCGCGCGATCCTCCTCTCGAACCTCGAGCGCGAGGGGGATCGCGGCCAGCGCTACGCGGCCGAGCGCCCCGACCGCTTTGCGCTCGGGGTCGGGGGCATGAACCTGCTGCGGCCCGTGAAGTCGCTGCGCAAGCTCGCGGACTTCGTGAAGGACCATCGCGTGGCGTACGTCATCGTGGGCCCCAGCTTCTGGGGCGACGGCATGTACCCGCCGAGCGACGCCGTCTACTACCCGCTGTACGCCAAGTGCTGCGAGCTCGCGCTCCCGTTGTGCGTGAACACCGGGATCCCCGGACCGCCCGTACCTGCCGAGGTCCAACACCCGATCCACCTCGACCGCGTGTGCATTCGCTTCCCGGAGCTCAAGCTCTGCATGATCCACGGCGCCGACCCGTGGTGGGACGTCGCGATCCGCCTGATGCTCAAGTACGCGAACCTGCGCCTCATGACGTCGGCCTGGTCGCCGAAGCGGCTGCCGGAGTCGCTGCTCCACTACATGCGCAGCCGCGGAAGGGACCGGATCATCTTCGCGTCGGACTACCCCGCGCTCTCCATGGAGCGCACGCTCGGCGAGGCCGCCAAGCTCGACCTGTCCGACGACGTGCGGGATTGCTGGTTGTATCGGAACGGACAGTCGTTCTTCCTGGACCGCCTCGACGCCTAGCGCGAATCCGAGCAGGGCCGCGCGGGCGCGGCGAGGAGTCCGATGGCCAAGCTGACGATGGACGGCGTGCAGCGCGTCCTCCCGCTCATGGACGAGCAGAGCCGCGCCTTCTGGGAGGCCGGCCGCGACGGCGTGCTGCGCTTCCCCGAGTGCAAGGGCTGCGGCGCGCTCCTGCATCCGCCCGGCCCGGTCTGCCGCTACTGCCGGTCGGAGGATCTCGGTCTGCGCGACGTCCCGCCAACCGGCGTCGTCGTCGGCGTCACGATCAACCACCAGCAATGGGACGCGCGCTACGCGCCGCCGTTCGCGATCGCGACGGTCGCGGTAGACGCGGATCCGCGGGTCCGCCTGATCACGAACCTGGTCGATCTCGAGCCCGACGACGCGCGCGTCGGGATGCGGGTGCGCGCCCGGTTCGAGCAGCACGAAGACGTCTGGATCCCCGTCTTCTTGCCCTCCGGCGAGCCCGACGCGGATCTACCGACCGACGAGACTCCGCCGGCGGACCACCGCCGCTGGGTGCGGGCGGTGCTGCCCGGCGCTCGCCCCGAGGACCGCGTCGCCATCACCGGCATCGGGATGTCGCAGATCGGCCGGCGGCTCATGCGCCCGCCGCTCTCGCTGACGGTCGAGGCGGTGAAGGCGGCTGTCGCCGACGCCGGACTCACGCTCTCGGACATCGACGGCCTCTCGACGTATCCGGGGTCGATGGGTCCGGGCGCGGCGGGCGACGGCGGGTTCGGCGAAGGCGGCGTCAGCGCGCTCGAGGACGCCCTGGGCCTGCGCCCGACCTGGTACAACGGCGGCATGGAGACCTTCGGGCCCGGCGGCTCGGTGGTCGCCGCCGTCCTCGCCGTGGCGGCGGGCCTCGCCCGTCACGTCGTGTGCTTCCGCACCGTCTGGCAGGCGACCTTCGCCGCGCAGGCGCGCGCCGCCGCCGCGTCGGGGCGCAACCCGTACGGAATGGCGTCGGCGTCGCAGCGTGTGGCCGGCTTCAGCGGCCCGTACGGAGTCGGCTCCGCCGCCAACCACCTCGCGATGTGCGCCTCCCATCACTTCGAGCGCTACGGGACGACGCGCGAGACGCTCGGCTGGATCGCGCTCAACCAGCGCGCCAACGCGGCGCTGAACCCGCGCGCGATCTACCGCGAGCCGCTGACCATGGACGACTACCTCTCGGCCCGGCCGATCAGCACTCCGTTCGGCCTGTACGACTGCGACGTGCCCGCCGACGCCTCGATCGCACTCGTCGTCTCGCGCCGCGACGCCGCGGATGACCTGCGGCAGCCGCCCGTCCTCGTCGAAGCGATGGGCACTCAGATCACCGAGCGGATCTCGTGGGAGCAGTCCACGCTGACCCACGAGCCGCAGGTGCTGGGGCCCTCCGCCCATCTCTGGTCGCGGACCACGCTGCGTCCGGGGGACGTCGACGTGGCGCTCTTGTACGACGGCTTCACCTTCAACTGCCTGTCCTGGCTCGAGGCGCTCGGCTTCTGCGGCATCGGCGAGGCCAAGGACTTCCTCGCGGGCGGCAAGAACATCGCGCGCGACGGCGTCGTGGCCGTGAACCCGCACGGCGGTCAGCTCTCCGCGGGTCGCACCCACGGCATGGGTCTCTTCCACGAAGCGGTCGTCCAGCTGCGCGGCGAGGCGGGCGAGCGCCAGGTGCGCGACGCGAAGGTGGCCGTGGTCACGAGCGGCGGCCTGACGCCGGCCGGAGCGATGCTGCTGCGGAGTGCCTGAGGGGCGGGCGGCCGGTCCCGCGCTCGGGTACAGTTCGCGCGCCGATCGAGGACGTCGCCGATGCGTGAGGCCCACTCCTAGCGCTCCAGGCCTGGCCGCGCCCCTGCGCGCGCGCCTCCGCATCCTCCTTCTCGATCGGTGGTCCCATTGGCATTCCTCCGCAACGACGCGGTCAATCGCGTCAATCTGCATTCCGGCATCCAGGCGCTGGCCCAGGGCGCCGGCGCCGTCTTCTTCTTCGTGGTGCTGCTGCGCGCCGGCGTCTCTGCGCCCGTCGCGCTCGTCGCGCAAGCGGCGATCGTCGCGGGCCGGTTCGTGCTGCGCCCGGCGATCCTGCCCCTGGCGAAGCGATGGGGCCTCAAGCCGCTCTTGATCTGCGGCGCGCTGGGCTACGCGCTGGCGTATCCCGTGCTCGGGGCGGTGCGCGGCGTCGACGCGACGTTGGTGACGCTCTGCATCGTCGTCTCGCTCGCCGAGGTGTTCTACTGGGTCTCCTACAACGCGTACTTCGCAGCGATCGGCGACGCCGAGCACCGCGGCCATCAGGTCAGCGCGCGCGAAGCGCTGGTGGCGCTCGCGAGCGTCGCCGCCCCGCTGCTGGGGGCCTGGGGGCTCGTGACGTTCGGCCCTCGCTGGACGTTCGCGGTGGTCGGCCTCGTGCAGGCCTCGTCGGCGCTGCCGCTCCTCGGCGCGCCCAACGTCGCGATCGCGCGATCGGCGCCGGGCACGCTCCGCGCCGCGCGCCTCGGCATGGGCTTGAGCGCCGCCGACGGGTGGTTCGACGCGAGCTACGTCTTCGTCTGGCAGATCGCCCTCTACGTCGCGCTGGGGCAGAGCGTCTCCGCGTACGGCGGCGCGATGGCGGTCGCCGGGCTCGTGGGCGCCGCGTGCGGCCTCTTCGTGGGGCGCCACGTCGACGCCGGCCACGGCCGCCGGGCCGTGCTCGTGGGGCACGCCGCACTGGCGATCGTATTCCTCGCGCGAGCGGCGAGCGTCGGCTCGCCGTGGCTCGCGGTCGCCGCGAACGCGCTCGGCGGTCTCGCGCTGCCGCTCTTGTCCCCGGTGATCGGCGGCGCCGCCTACAATCTGGCCAAGGGCTCGCCGTGTCCGCTGCGCTTCAAGATGGCGACGGAGGGCGGCTGGGACGTCGGCTGCCTGTGCGCGTGCCTCGTCGCGGCGGCGATCGCGGCCTCCGGCGCGTCGCTCGCGTTCGCGATCCTGCTCGCGCTGCCGGGCGTCGTCGCGCAGGCGCTCCTGCTGTGGCGGTACTACCCCGCCGTCGCAGCGCGCCGGTAGACGCGGAGCCCCGCGCACCACGTGCCCGCCACGTCGCCCGCGTCGAGGCGGTCGCGGGCTTGCTTCCACGGCCGGTCGAGGAGACAGAGATCCGCCGGCGCACCGGCGGCGACCCGCCGCGGGGCTCCGCCGGGGTCGTCGGGCGCAGTGGTGAAGAGCGCGAGCGCGCGCTCGGGCGTGAGCGCCTCGTCGGCGCCCAGCACGAGGCCGCTCCGGCTGCGACGGTCGACCGCCGCCTGCATCGCGCGCCACGGATCCGGCGCGCCGAAGGGGGCGTCGGTGCCGCCGCCGAGGCGAACCCCGGCGCCGACGAAGCCGGAGCCCCGGTAGAGCCACGGTCGGTCCGTCGGATCGACCTCGCACGCGTAGGCGTCGCCGCGCTCGTACAGGAAGTTCGGCTGGGTGACCACGCTGACGCCGAGCGCGGCGAGGCAGGCGACGAGCTCCGGCGGGGCGACCGAGGCGTGCTCGATGCGGTCGCCGGCGTGGCTGGAGCCCGCCTCGCCCAGCGCGCACGCGGCCAGCGCGAGCTCCGCGCGCGTCACGCAGTGGATGGCGATGGCGCGGCCGTGGGCATGTGCCTCGGAAATGCGCGCGGCGAGCTCGTCGGGGTCGGGCAGGGCGGCGTCGCGAAGGACGATCTTCACGGCGCCGCGGCGCAGGCCGTCCTCGTGCGACGGCGGCAGGTCGAGCCCGCCCATCAGATCGAGGCGCTGCGGAAGCGCTCCGCTGCGGCGCGCCGCCGCGAGGGCTTCCAGAACGGCGGCGTCGTTCGACGGCGTCGCGTCGGTCGCTCCGCTGACGCCCATCGCCGCGAGCCGGGTCCCGACCCGGGCGAGGTCCGGTGCCGCCTTCGGCAGCCGCGCCCCGAGCCACGCATCGCCGTCGAAGAGGCGCCCGGTCGCGCGACCCTCTGCGTCGCGCTCGAGACCCGGCGGATCGTCGGGTCGGGCTCGCTCTGCCACGCCGAGCGCGGCGAGGCCGGCGCGGCTCACGATCCAGAGCGCGCCGCTCCGGTGCTGCACGCGGATCGGCGCCGCGTCGTCGCCGAGCGCCGAGAGCCGCTGCGCGTCGAGCGGGCCCGCGACCGAGTCGTGGTAGCCGACCCCTCGGATCCAGCCGTCGCGGCCGCGGCGCGCCTTCGCGAGCTGGCGCGCGAGCCCGCCCACGTCCAGGGCGTCGGGCGGGCCGCAGGCGACGGACTCGAGCGCCGCCGCGAGGGAGAAGAGGTGGAGGTGGTGGTCGTGGAGCCCCGGCAGCAGCGCGCCTCCGCGTGCGTCGACGAAGCTCTCGTCTCCGAGACGGGAGAGCCTGGGCGCGATGGCTTCCACCCAACCGCCGGCGAGCCGAACGTCGACGCGTTCGCCCGCGACCTCGGCGCCCCGCAGGAGCGTCGTCGGCCTCGATCGGCTCCGCTCGCCGTGGCGCGTCAACGCCCGACCTCCCGCAGCACCGCCGCGGTGTCGGCGCCGAGCGCGCGCGCGGGTCCGGCGGCGCGCCGGGCGCGCGGCGGCGCGACGGCGACGGTGCCTCCCTCGTGCACCACGCGGTGGCCGTCGCCGTCGCAGACGACGCTCACCCGCGGGTCGACGGCGCCTGCCGCGGCGTCCGCAGCGACACCACACAGCGACACGTCGACGAGCGCTCCACCCCCTCCGCGCAGGGCGCGCGCGGCCGCGCCGGCGGCGTGGAGGCCCGCGAGCGGGTCGGCGATGGCGTCGCCGCAGAAGAGCGGTGCGCCGTCCTCGTCGCGGGCGACGAGCGCCCCGGCCACCGCGGCGTCGTCTCCGAACGCCGCCCAGCCGCCCCCGGGATCGGGTCGGCCGTAGCCGGTGATCGAGAGCCACGCGAGGCCGGGGTGCTCCGCGAGCAGGGCGCCGGCGTCGAAGCCGAGCTGGGCCAGCGCGCGGGGCCGCGCGCTCTCGACGACGAGATCCGCCCACGCGACGAGCCGCCGCAACGCCTCGCGTCCCTCCGACGTCCCGAAATCGAGGGCGGCGCTCTCCTTGTCCGCGTTCAGGAGGTCCAAGAACGGCGCCGGTCCGCGCCGGGCGCCGTCGGCTCGCGCGCAGCTCTCGACCTTCACGACGCGGGCCCCCAGCGCCGCGAGGAGATGCGTCGCCAGCGGGCCCGCCCACAAGGACGAGAGGTCGATCACGCGCCACGGCCCGTCGTGGCGGCGCCGCGGCGTTCCCGGACGCGTCACGCGCAGCGCGGGCGGGACGTCGCCGTCGGAGGGAGCACCGAGCGGCGCCGCGGGCAGCCCCATCGAGCGGGCGCGCGCGACGAGCGGCGCGGCCGACCGATCGGCCACGGCGGCTGCGACGGCCGGCCACGGGTCTCCTCG
Source organism: Myxococcota bacterium (assembly GCA_036257215.1). Lineage (GTDB taxonomy): Bacteria > Myxococcota_A > UBA9160 > UBA9160 > UBA6930 > DATAGA01. The sequence continues at coordinate 2,718 of DATAGA010000306.1, read as the reverse complement.
AAACCGCTCGGCATCGGTCTCGAGCCACGCGGGCAGGAGCGCGACGTCGTCGGGGCGGGCGAGCTGGAGTGCGAGCCAGCCGTCGCCGGTCCGTAGAAGGCGCGCGCGTCCGCCGGCCGACGTCCGGCCGTGGCGCGCGAGACCCGCGATCGCCGCGCGTTCGCCGAGCAGCGCGCCCGCGTCGGCCGGAAGGCGCGCCGGGTCGGGCGCGTCCGCGCGGAGCGCGTCGAGCAGCGCGTCCGCTCGCGTGACGACGCGTCCCGGCGCGAGCCGCGGCGGGCCGCTCGCATGTCCGGTGAGCGCCATGGCGCCCGACGCCGCCCAGCGGAGCGCTTCGCGTCCGCCGTCCGACGCGGAGGCCGGCAGCGACGCCGGCGCGGTGTCGCGCGGGTTGCCGATCGTCAACGTGCGCTCGCCCGCGCGGCGAGCGTCGCGCGGACGCCGCGGGCTATCCTCGCGCGCGATGGAGCTCAAGGCCGGAACCCGACTTCGCAGCGCCGTGTGCGCGACGGAAGTGATGATCATCGCCGCGCCCGCAGGCGACGTGGAACTCACCTGCGGCGGCGAGCCGTTGCTCGAGATCGGCGCGGAGGCGCGCGCGGGCAAGGCTCCCGCGGAGGGTCACGCGGCCGGCACCCAGATCGGCAAGCGCTACGTCGACCCGGGCAACACCGTCGAGATCCTGTGCACGAAGCCCGGCCAGGGCTCGCTGGCCCTCGCAGGCGTGGCGCTCGGGATCAAGGGCGCGAAGCCGCTTCCGTCCTCCGACTGACGCCGCCGGCGCCGCGCGCGCGTCGCGGACCGCCGTCACGGGAGAGGCACGGCCTCGCCGGCGCCGACGACGCGGTCCACGAGCCCCCACGCCAGTGCGGTCGGCGCGTCGATGCTCGCGCCGGTGAGCGCGAGCCAGGCGGTGCGCTGGCGGCCGATGCGCGCGGGCAGGCTCACGGTCCCGCCGGCGCCCGGGACGAGGCCCATCCCGATCTCGGGGAGCGCGAAGAACGCGTCCTCGCGCGCCGTGACGCGGGCGGCGTAGGCCGGGAGCTCGATGCCGGCGCCGATGCACGCCCCGTGCACGACGGCGTCGACGCGCGGAGCGAGGAGCGCGAGCCAGCGCGCCGCGCTGCGCGTCGTGCGGATCGCGTGCGCGGTGGCAGGATCGGGGTGCAGCCCGAACTCGCCGAGGTCGCCGCCGGCCGAGAAGCACTGGCCGGCGCCCTCCAGCCGGATCGCCTCGATGGACGGATCGCGCACGGCGAGCACGAGTGCCTCGCACAGCGCGTCGCGCAGCTCCGCCGAGTACGCGTTGCGGCGCTCGGGGCGGTCGAGGGTCAAAAGCAGCGCGTGACCCGCGCGCTCCACGCGCAGCGGGGGCCGCTCGCTCGGCGGAGCGGGCTTCGGCGCGCGCGACGCGAGCCACGCGGCGAACTCGGGCCCCGCCTGGAGCGTCGAGTAGACCCACGACTCCGCAGCGAGACCCACCTCGACGTCGCGCGCCGGGCCGCTGCGCAGGAGCCGCACGAGCGCGCTCGCGGCGAGCGGCGCGTCGAGCACGCCGCGCAGGACGGGCTGGATCTCCGCGGGGGTGGAGACGACGACGTCGAACGCCGACGCGACGCGGGCGGCGCTCGGGTGCGCCGGATCGGGAGCGAGGCCGATCGTCGGGCACGGAAGCCGGCCGAGCGCCGCCGCGAGAGCCTCGAGCGCGGCCTTCGGCGCCTCGTCGACGAGCTCGACGATCGCGACGCCGCGGCCCGTCAGCGCGGCGAAGTCCTCGACCGCCTCGGGCGCCGCGAGCCGCTCGCACGCCTCCGCGACGGACAGCCGGGACGCGGCGAGGTCGGCGTCGAGCGCGACCCGGACCGAGCCCGGCCGGGGCGGTGCGCTCAGTCGGTCTCGGTCTCGAGCCATGCTCGGACCACGCGCCGCAGCAGCTTTCCCGTCTCGTTGTAGGGGAGCGCGTCGCGGAACTCGATGCGCTCGGGCACCCGCGACGAGCGCAGCGCGGCCTTCACCCGCGCTCGCAGCGCCTCGCGCAGCGGGTCGCCGGCGGCTGCCGGGTCGCGCGGTACGACGACCGCCGCCACCGCCTCGCCCCACTGCTCGTCGGGAACGCCGACCACGGCGGCGTCGCGCACGGCGGGGTCCGCGACGAGCACGTCCTCGATCTCGCCCGGCGACATGTTCTCGCCGCCCCGCACGATCACGTCGTCGATGCGACCCTCGAGGAAGAGGTAGCCCTCGTCGTCGACGAAGCCCCCGTCCCGGGTCGGGAAGAAGCCGTCCGCCGCGACGAGGCTGCCGCGTCCCAGGTACTCGCCGGAGACCTGCTCCCCGCGCACGTAGATCTCGCCCACAGAGCCGGCGGGCACGGGCTTGCCGTCGTCGTCGCGGACCTCGACCTCGACCGTCGGGAGCGGTCGGCCCACCGAGCCGATCCGCCGCCGAACCGCTTCGTCGCCGCTCGCGATCGCCGCCCGGTGGTCCTCGGGGCCGAGGATCGAGATCGTGCTGCTCGTCTCGGTGAGGCCGTAGGCGTTCGTGAAGTCCGTGTGCGGCAAGAGCGCCATGGCGCGCTCGATCACCGGCTGGGGCATGCGGCCGCCGCCGTAGGAGATCGCGCGCAGCGCGGGGAGACCTGCGTCCGGCCGACCTTCGAGGGCGTCCACGATGCGCGCGAGCATCGTCGGGACGACGAAGGCGTGCGTCACCGCCTGC
>DATAGA010000280.1:0-14309 GCA_036257215.1 Myxococcota bacterium | reverse complement strand
GGCGGTGCGGGTGTTGCAGACGATCTTGGGCGTGCCTGCGAAGCTCGCATAGAGCTCCTGAAGAAGCTCGTGGGTGCGCGCGTCGAGCGCGCCGAGGACGATCCGGTCCGGCGCGAGGAAGTCGGCGACCGCCTGGCCTTCGGTCAGGAACTCCGGGTTCATGCCGAGGCCGAAGTCGCGCCCGGCGCGCTTGCCCGACGCCTCCTCGAGCCGCCAGAGCACCGGGCCGTCCGTCGTCCCGGGGATCACGGTGCTCTTCACCACGACGGCGTGCCAGGCGCGCTTCACCCGCAGCGCCGCGCCGATCTCCGACGCGGCGCGCTCGACGTAGCGCAGGTCGATGCGGCCGTTCACAGCCGGTGTGCCGACCGCGATGAACGTGACGTCCGTCTCGGCGACGGCCGCCGCGAGGTCGGTCGTGGCCCGCAGGCGCGTTCCGGCGTGGCGCTCGAGCAGCGCCGGCAGCCCCGCCTCGTGGATCGGCGCGCGGCGCGCGTTGATCGCCTCCACCTTCGAGCGGTCGACGTCGACGCAGAGCACGTCCACGCCCCGCTCGGCGAAGCAGGCGCCCGTCACGAGGCCGACGTACCCGGTTCCGACGATCGAGACCCGCATCACGCGTCGTCCGCCACGCGGTTGTGGTGGTACCAGACGAGGGAGCGGTAGACGCCGTCGTCGACGAGCACGCGCGGCGCGTAGCCGAGCTCGGTGCGCGCCTTTTCGATCACGGGGCAGCGGCGGTTCGGGTTGTCGACGAGGTAGTCCGCCTCGGCGGCGCGGCCGAGCACGACCTTGCCGCGGTAGCCGAACAGCTCGCGCGCCGTCTCGACGACGAGCTCGGCGAGCGCCGCCATGGAGATCTCGGGACGGTCGATGCCCACGTTGTAGGGCTCGCCCGGGCCGCCGCGCACGAGCACCTTGTAGTAGCCGGTGATGGCGTCGGTCGCGTAGCAGAACGTGCGCGTCGGCGAGCCGTCGGAGAGCATCGTGACGTCCCGCCCCGCGAGGACGTCGCGCGCGAAGTCGGGGAGCACGCGGCCGTCGCTGATCTTGAGGCCGGGCCCGTAGTTGTTGAAGGGACGCGCGATCTTCACCGGCACGCCTTCGTGCCGAGCGAAGGTCACGCAGAGCGTCTCGCCGAAGCGCTTGGACTCGTCGTAGCACGCGCGCGGGCCGGTGCACGAGACGTTGCCGCGGTAGGTCTCGGGGGTCGGGATCGCGCTCGCGACCGGGTCGCCGTAGATCTCGCTCGAGGAGTAGAACAGGAAGCCGGCCAGCGGGCGGCCGGCGTCACGCTCGGCGACGGCCCAGTCGAGCAGCTGGCGCAGCCCGGTGATGTTCGCGTCGATGCAGCGCAGCGGCTGCGCGCGGTAGTAGGTCGGAGACGCGATCCCGGCGGCGTGGATGACCCAGTCGAAGCGGCCCATGCCCGGGGGAAGCGGCTGGGTCACGTCGTGGCGGACGAGCGCGAGGTGGGCGTCGCCGCGCAGCCCCTCGAGCCAGGCCGGGACGCCGCGCGCGTAGTTGTCGAACACCGTGACGTCGATGGACCCGTGCGCGGAGCCGCGCGTGCGGTTCCAGTGCAGCGCGGCCTGTACGAGGTAGTAGCCGAGGAAGCCGCCCCCGCCGGTCACCAGCAGGCGGCTGCCGGACATCGCTCCGAACTCGGAGGCGAGGTCCGCGCAGACGACCTCGAGGTCCTCGTCGAGGAGCTGCCGCAACGGGAGCAGGGGGCGAGGGGCGGCGGATCGAACGGACATCAAAGCACCAGCTTTCGCGCGTGGAACGCCTCCGCGAACCCGGAGGGCGCGTGACACTCGATCCCGCGCAGGCGCAGGTGACCGCGGAAGAGGTCGTCGGTGAACCAGCCTCGCTCGCGCTGGCTCGGGAAGCACTCCATCAACGTCTTCAGCTTCAGCTCCACGGTCTCGGCGGCGAGCGGGACGTACAGGTTCGGCTGGCCGAGGTCGCCTTCGTACTTGGGAATCTCGTACTCGAGGATCGTGTGACGCCGGAACGTGTTCCAGGTGAGCTCGGCGACCAGGCGGTGATCCTGGTGCCGGTCCTCGAGCCTGTGCGTCAGGATCAGGTCCGGCTCCACCCGCGCCTTGAGCGACTCGAAGTAGTCCTTGATGTCCCCGCCGCAGAACGGGAAGTAACTGCCGCGGAAGCGAGCGACCTCGACCTCGAGCGCGGCCTCGGGGCCGTGGAGGCGCGCAGCGGCCCGGCGCGTCTCCGCCTCCCGCTGGTCATCGGCGGAGAGCACCACCCACTGAAACCGCGCGGCCGGAAAGCGCCTTCCGAGCTCGGCGAGCGTGCCGCCGCAGCCGATCTCCACGTCGTCGCAGTGGGCGCCGAGGCACAGGACGCGACGCGGTCCGCCCGGCGGGAGGGAGAGGGGGAGCATGGCACTCCGTGGGAGCCGCCCGGAGGCAGCCGGGTGTCGGCCGCCACCGCTGTGTGCCGTTTCGAAAGCGGGACGGCACGAGCAGTGTAGGGGCGCGCGAGGCTACGCGACTCCCCCGAGGGGGGTAACGGTAACGTGTGCCAGGCGGTCTGGGGGCGCCGGCCTGGTGTCCGAGGCCGGCGCCAGCGGCGGGCGGGCTAGCCCTCGTCCGCCGGGGGGGGTGCCCCGGGCGGGAGGCCCGGCCCCGGAGCTCCCACGTCCCCCGGCGCGATGATGACGAGCCGGTTCACGACCGTGCCGACGCCGTCGACGTCGCGCGCGAGGCGCTCCGCCTCGTCGCGCTGCTCGGGCAGCGCCACGCGCCCGGTGAGCGTCACGACCCCGTTCTCGGTCGAGACCGCGACGTCGTACGCTGCGAGATCCTGGTCGGTCTCGAGCCGGCTCATCACCTCGCGCGTCACGTCGGCGTCGGACGCGGAGCCTACCCGGTCGCTGCAAGCGGCGGCTCCGAAGAGCAGCGCCGCGGCGACGGTGATCGGAATCGTCCTCATGGGTCCTCCACTCCCCCCCGCTGAGGCCCGGGCGGCACTCCGCGACGGACCTCGTCGCCGCACGGGCACGTTCACCGGACGAGCTCGCGTCGACGGGGGCGGCGCGCCGGCGGCGCTCGCAGGACGCGCTGGCGCCGGATGCTCCGCGGCACTCGCTCCGCCTCTTCGAGGTCGGCCAGCACGCGGACGGCCGCCCGCGTCGCCGACATGCGCTCCTGGGAGGGCTCCGCGACGAGGACGAGGTCCGCCTCGCGCACGAGCTCCGCCTCGAGCTTCACGAGTCCGGGGTCGGCCTCGCCCCTCTCGTTCCAGAGCACGTCGGCGCAGCTGTACACGAGGAAAGGCGGGTCGAGGCGCTGGGCGGTCGGGACGGCGTGGGGCGTGTCGAGCCAGACGAGGTACTCCTCGACGCCCTGCCAGCGCAGCAGCTTGCGGATCATCGACGCCACCCGGGCCGGAGGCGCCTTCTCGTAGCCGCCGCCCGCGGCGTGCACGACGGGCCGGCACACGAGGAGACGCGGCGCCGCGAACTGGATCTCCCACGAGTCGGGCACTCCGGGATCGGCGGCGATCGGCGCCTCCACGAAGACGACCTCGCGCTCCTTGGCGAGGGCCGTGAACAGCTCGCGAGCCCGGCCGTCGGGCGACTCGAAGCGGCCGCGCGAGAGGGCGACGATCGCGCGCGCCGGCCCGAGCCGCGCGCCGGCTCCTGCGCTCGTGGCTCTCATCGCACTCCCTCGCGCCCAGCGGTCGCCTGCCAGCCCTTCGCTTCGCGCGCGGCGAGCGCGGCGGCGTCGGGCTGGCCGCGCTGCTCGAGCGCCTTCTCGAGGCACTCGATCACCGCCTGCCGCATGCACGTCGCGGTGGTCTCGTCGGCCAGTGCGGGCGCGTGGCGGCTCGCGTCGCGCCACACCACGGAGAACCCCGCGTCGAACAACCGGTCGAACGCAGCTCGGTCGCCGGCGAGCGCCGCGCGCACGAGGACGTCTGCGTAGGAGCGAGGGAGGTTCATGGTCGCGCTCCAGGAACGGTGGGCGGTAGAGGAACCGACGAAGGCGAAAGGGAGTGGGGCGCCCGGCCGGAGGGGGTTCGGCCGGACGCCCCGACGGCGCGGGTCAGTTGCGCTCGACGCGCAGATCGCCCACCACGGAACGAACCCCCTGGCTCGACCGTGCGGCGGTCAGCGCAGCAAGGCGCTCGCCCTGACTCGCGACCGTACCACTCAGGCGAACGACGCCGTTCGCCACTTCGACCCCGATGTCGTCGCGTCCCACCCGGCTCTGGACGCGCTGCTTGACGTCCTGCTGGATCTGCTCGTCGCCGCGCTCGGTGACGTCGCGGCGCGCCTCCGGCACGACCTGGAGCTCGTTGTGGACCGCGCGCACGCCTTCGACCTTCTTCACCTCGGCCTCGGCGCGCTGCTTCTCGGCGTCGGTGGGCACCATGCCGAACAGCGTCACCTCGCCGTTGCGGGTGTCCACGTTGACGTCCAGCGCCGAGACGTCGGCGCCCAGCAGGCGCACCTTGGCCGCGCTCGTGATCCACATGTCGCTCGCGGCGCTGCGCGCGCCGCCGGGGGCGGCGGCTACGTCGGGCGTCTTCCAGATCTCCTCGTCCGCGAGGCGGTCCGGGCTCTCGATCTGGCTTTCCACGCGATGCACGCCGTCGGTATCGCGCGCGACCTCGAGCGCGCGCAGGTGCGCGCTCAGGGTGGGCGTCTTGCCGCCGAGGACGACGACGCCCTTCGTGACGGAACGAACCTCGACGTCGGCCAACTCGGGCTCGCGCGCCAGCTTGTCGCCGAGCCGGTCCTTGAGCTCCTCGTCGGTCGCGCTGACGGTCTTCTCGGCCCGGTCCGGGACGACCTGGATCAGGTTGCGGACCTCGCGAACCCCGTCCACCGAGCGCGCGAGCGCGGCGGCGCGCTCCTTCTCGGAGCCGGTCGAGGCGCGCCCGTGGAGCGTCACCTGGCCGTCGACGGTGTCGACGTTGACGTCGAGCCCGTCGACGTCCTCCGCGGTGAGGAGCACCGTCTTGACCTTCGTGGTGATCCAGGGATCCGATGCGGCCGCGCCGAAAGCCGGAGCCGACAACGACAGGGCGGCGGTGACGCCGAACGCCAACCAGTAGCGGCGTGCGCTCATGGTCGGTCCTCCTTCCTTCTTGCCGGGCCGCGGGCGCGACCGTCGCGCCGCGCAGGCTCTGGGTGCAACCCGCGTGCCGCTGGGGCGTCGCGACGGCAGGCGCGCTCTCGCGGCGCTGGAGCCGCGCCGGAGACGCGCGCGCGGGAGAACGTCCCGCGCGACGCCCCGCCGGCGTTGCAGGTTCTACAACCGTCCAACGTGGCGGGAAGGGAGAGCCCCCCCGCGAAGTCGCCGGCGCGCGCGCGCGAGGATCGGGGCGACGCGCTCGGGGGCGCGTCGCTGCGCGCGAATCGGGACGCAGCTGGCCCGGGCACGAGACTTGCTCCACGGGGTCGCTCGAAGGAGGTGCGTCATGCTCAGCTGGACGCTGACGTTCCTGGTGATCGCGCTCGTCGCCGGCCTGCTCGGGTTCACCGGGGTGGCCGGGGCCGCGTCGCAGATCGCCCAGATCCTGTTCTTCGTCTTCCTGGTGCTGCTCGTGATCTCGGCGGTGAGCGGCGCCATGCGGGGTCGCCCCCCGGTCTGAGCGCGGATCCCGCGTCTCGGACGCCCCGCCCGGCCGCGGGCGGGGCCACGCCGCGTGCTGCGCCAGCCGGCGCACGCCCCCGCGGCGTCGGCGGGACCGACGCGATCCGTGTGCCCGCCCCGGGACCGCCGCCCGGGGCGGGCGCGCGAGCGTCTAGACGCCGCCGCGCGCCGCCGCCGAGTAGACGGCCAGCCGGTTGTAGAGCGTCTTCAGGCTGATGCCGAGGACCTCCGCGGCGCGCTTCTTGTCGCCGCCGAGGTGCTCGAGCGTCGCGAGGATGAGCGAGCGCTCCACGTCGGCGATGGTGGAGCCCACCTCGACCTGGAGGCTGCCGGGCGCTCCCGAGAGCGCGGGCCGCCCCTGCAGCGCGGGCAGGTCCTGCACGCCGATCACGCGGTCGGTCAGGATCGCGGCCCGGTCGACCGCGTTGCGCAGCTCGCGCACGTTGCCGGACCAGGGCAGGTCGCGCAGGTGGCGCAGCGCCGCGTCGGACCAGCGCTTCTCGCTCTTCTCGCGCCGGTTCACGTGCGCGAGGAAGTGCTCTGCGAGCAGCTCGATGTCGTCGCCCCGGTCGCGCAGCGGAGGCAGGTGGATGGGGAAGACGTTCAGCCGGAACAGCAGGTCCTGGCGCAGCGAGCCGCTCTCGACCGCCTGCGTCGGGTTGCGGTTCGAGGCGGACACGAGCCGGACGTCCACGGGGATGCTGTCGGTCGAGCCGACGCGCGTCACCGCGCGCATCTCGAGGACGCGCAGCAGCTTCACCTGCAGCTCGAGCGGCATCTCCGTGATCTCGTCGAGGAAGAGGGTCCCTCCATTGGCCTGCTCGAAGAAGCCGTGGCGGCGGCGGTCCGCGCCCGTGAAGCTGCCCTTCTCGTGGCCGAAGAGCTCGCTCTCGATCAGCGAGGGCGAGATCGCGCCGCAGTTCACCGCGACGAACGACGCGTCGCGGCGACGGCTGAGCGTGTGGATCGTCTGCGCGACGAGCTCCTTGCCCGTGCCGCTCTCGCCGAGGATCAGCACGCTCGCGTCGGTCGGCGCGACGCGCCCGATCAGGTCGTAGACCTCCTGCATCGGCTTCGAGCGCCCGATCAGCGCGCCGAAGCGGCCCAGCTCGCGCAGCTCGCCCCGCAGCGAAGAGACCTCGGCGCGCAGGGCGCTCTGGCGCGAGACGTGGGCGAGGATGCTGCGCAGGCGCGCGCGATCCACCGGCTTCGAGAGGTAGTCGAGCGCTCCGCGCCGCAGCGAGTCGACGGCCGAGTCGAGCGAGGCGTTGCCCGTGATCACCACGAAGGCGGACGGGGCCGCCGCGTCCTCGTGGGCCAGCTCGAGGCCGTCGCCGTCGGGGAGGCTGAGGTCGATGAGGACGATGTCGGCGGGCACCTCGCCGAGGCGGGCGCGGGCAGCGGCCAGGCAGTCGGCCTCGCGCACGGTGAAGCCCTCGCGCTCCACGATGAGCGCGACGCTTTCTCGGAACTCGCGGTCGTCGTCGACGACCAGGGCGGACAGCGGATTCGGCATGGGGTTACCCCGCGTTCGGAAGGAAATTGTTGAGCTCGATCCAGTACCGCGCCGCATCGGCGATCTGACTACCGGAGTCGAGCGAGTCGGCGCGCTTCACGAGATAGCTGTTCGCGCCGAGCTCGTAGGCGCGGCGGAGGTCGTCCGGGCTCGACGACGTCGAGATCATCACCACCGGCGTGACGCGGGTGTGCGGCGCGCGGCGCAGCGCGCGCAGCACCTCGAAGCCGTCCACGTCGGGCATGCGCACGTCGAGGAAGATCACGCTCGGCGTGACCGGCTCGGACGCGCCGTCGGAGCCGCGCACGTGAAGCGCCGCGAGCGCCTCGCGCCCGTCGCTCGCAGTGCGCACCTCGACCTTCAGGGCGAGGCGCCGCAGGGCCCGAAGGGCTAGCGCCAGGTCGTCGCGGCTGTCGTCCACCAGCATCAGGACGCGCGCCCCCTTCACGCCGCCGCCTCGCGGGGGAGCGAGAGGAAGAAGCGCGCGCCGCGCTCGGGGTCGCCTTCCGCCCAGACCGCCCCGTCGAGCCGCTCGAGCGCGCGCTGGACGACCGCGAGGCCGATGCCCGCGCCGGGAAACGCGTCGCGGCCGTGCAACCGCTCGAAGGCGCGGAACAGGCGCTCCCCCGCCTCCGGAGGGAAGCCGACGCCGTCGTCCGCGACCCAGTAGACGAGCCGCCCGTCGGCTTCGCGCCGCCCGCCCACCGCGATGCGCGGCTTCTCGCGGTGGCCGGAGAACTTGACCGCGTTCTCGAGCAGCTCGCCGAACGCCTCGGCGAGCAGGGCGCGGTCGGCGAAGGCGGGCGGCAGCTCGCCGATCGAGAGCTCCACCGGTCGCCCCGGCGCGATCGACGCGAAGGCTTCGCGCACGAGGGGCTCGATCTCGACGCGCTGGCGCGTCGCCGGTTGGCGCGACACGCGCGTGAGCCGGGAGAGCCCGTCGGCGAGGCGCAACGCGTTCTCCGCGGCGCGCCGCATCCGCGCCACGACGCCGCGGGCCTCGGGGTCGAGCCGGTCGCGGTGGTCCTCCTCGAGCACGGAGGCGAAGTTCACGATCGCCCCGAGCGGCGAGCGCAGGTCGTGGGCGAGCGTGCTCTGGAGCTGGTCGCGCTCCTCGCGCGCCCGCGTGACGTGGCCGCGGGCGCGCTCGAGCGCATCGCGCGCGCCGGGATCGGGCTGCCCGGTGGGCGGCGCCGACCAGCGGCCCGCGACGAAGGCCGCACCCGCCGCGCCTGCGGCGAGCGCCGCCGCCGCCCAGCCCGGCCCGAGGTACGCCAGCCCGGCCGCGCCGACGGCCACTGCGAGACCTGCCCCGAGGCCGAACCGTGCGCGCGCAAGCTCCGTTTTCACAGCGTCCCCGTTCCTCTGGAAGATTCTACAATCGTCGAGGCCAACTTGTGCTCTGGTGCCCCTAGGCGCGCCCGGTGCTTGGGGAGCCCCGGCGAGCGGGATGTGGCCTCGGGCTCGCAGCAATCGTGCCAGCCGCGTTCCCTGGCACGGATCTTGGATCCCAGCCCGCGGTGGCAGCCCTCCCCCTCGCCGCGACCGGGCGATCCACTCCGACGCTCCTGCGTCCGGGAGACACCTGCTGGCGGACCGAGGCGTCGCCGCGGGTGGCGTTCCTTGTGGACGGGCAGGCCTTCTTCTCCGCGCTCGCGAGTGCTCTGGAGCGCGCCCGCTTCCAGATCCTCTTCCTCGGCTGGGACTTCCACGGCGGCGAGCGGCTGCGCCGGCGCGGGCGCCGCGAGCGGCGCGACGAGCTGCTCGGGCTCCTCGCAGAGCGGCTGGCCCAGCGACCCGAGCTGCGCGTCTACGGCCTGGGATGGGGCCTCGGCTCGCTGCTCGCCTTCTCGCGCGAGCCGCTGCCTCGGCTCCAGCTCGGCCTGCACAGCCTCGACCGCCTCGACTTCCGGCTCGACCGCTGCCACCCCTCGTTCGCGTGCCACCACCAGAAGGTGGTCGTGGTCGACGACACGGTCGCATTCGCGGGCGGCTTCGACGTGACGGCGTACCGCTGGGACTCGCGCCAACACCGCCCGCACGACCCGCGGCGCACGACGCCGGAGGGCGACCGCTACGGGCCCTTCCACGACGTGCAGGTGGCCGTCGAAGGGCCCGCGGCCGCGGCGCTCGGCGAGCTCGCGCGCGAGCGCTGGTTCCGCGCGACGAGGGAGCGGCTGCCCCGGCCGCCCCTCGCTGCTTCCGCGTGGCCGGTGAACCTCGCGAGCGCGCTCGAGGACGTCGAGGTCGGGATCGCGCGCACGGAGCCGGGCTACGGCGGCCCCCGCGTGCGCGAGGTCGAGCGGCTCTACCTGGCGTCGATCCGCGCGGCACGGCGGATCCTCTACGTCGAGAACCAGTACTTCACCTCGGAGCGACTCGTCGAAGCGCTCGCCGCACGGCTCGACGAACGCGACGGTCCGGAGCTCGTCATCGTGCTGCCGGCGCGCTGCCCGTGGCTCGAGCAGGCGACGATGGGACGCCTGCGTGCGGCGGTGCTGGCGCGGCTGCGCGCCGCGGACCGCTACGGGCGCCTGGGCATCTACGCCCCGCGGGTCGCCCCCGACGTCGGCGTGAACGTCCACGCGAAGGTGATGACCGTAGACGACGAGCTCGCGCGGATCGGCTCCTCCAACCTCTCGAGACGCTCGCTCGAGTTCGACACGGAGTGCGACCTCGCGGTCGAGGCTGCCGGTCGAGCCGACGTACGCGACGCGATCGCCCGGCTGCGCAGCGACCTGCTGGCCGAGCACCTCGGCCGCCAGACCGAGGAGGTGCACGCCCGCGCGGCCGAACGCGGCTCGTGGCTGCGCGCCATCGAGGAGCTGCGCGCCGGTCCGCGCACGCTCGAGCCGGTCGAGGTCGACCCGCTTCCGGGTGCGCTCGCCCTCGCGTTCGCGCGCCTGCTCGATCCGGCCGCCCCCGACGAGCGCGCCCCGCGCGGATCTTCGGCGCTGCGCGCCGCCTTCGCCGTCGCGGCCGCGGCGCTCGTGCTGGTCGCGCTGCTCGGCCTGCTCGCCTGACGCGGAGCGCGGGGCGTTGCGCAGCGCGTCGAAGGGCACCTCCCCACGGCCGTCGGGTTCCAACCGCGGCGGTGAGGCGCGTCACCGTTGACCCCCGAGAAGTCGTGTTCCATCATGCGCGACGCCTCCCGTCGCGAGCCCCGTTGCCCGAACATCCCGTTCGGCTCGCGCGTGTGGACCGTCGGTGGGGTCCCATGAGCGCAGCTTCGGGCAAGGATTCCAGCGCCGTGTCGCTCGCGACCGCCCTCGGCCTCGTCGCCGTTGCCGTCGGGGCGTCCGCCATGGCTCTCGCTTCCTACGGCCCGGCGTGGTTGGCCGCCTGGACCGGGCCCCTCCCGCTCGGTGCTGGCGCCGCGCTCGTCCTCGCGGGGCTCGCGGTCGTCTTGCGCGCACACGGGCGCGCCCGACGCCTCGCGCTGGCGCTGGCGGCGAGCACTGCGCTGCTCGCAGCGCTCGCGCTCGGGTTGCCGCGCGCACGCGGCGGCGCGCAGCTCATGGACGCCGGCATCGCGGCGTCGCTGCTGCTCGCGGCTGCGGGCCTCGCGCTCTTCGACGGACGCGGCCGTCGCGCGGGCCGGCTGCTCGCGGGCGCGAGTGCCGCGCTCCCCGCGACCTACCTGCTCCGCGTCCTGTACGCGGCGGAGGGCGTCGGGCGTTTCGCAGACGCCGTCCCGGGTCCGTGGATCGCGCTGGGTGCCACGCTGGTCGGCTTCGGCGGGCTCGCGGCACGTGCCGACTCGCTCGTGGCGCGCGCGGCGGCCGGCCGCACGCTGGGCGCGCTGCACCTGCGACGGGTCATTCCGGCGGTGTTCGGGATCCCGGCCGTGCTCGGCCTCGTCATGTCGGGCTGGACGCGCTGGGACACCGTCGACGAGCCGACCGCGTTCGCGCTCTTCGCGCTCGCGTGCATCTGCGCGCTGGCCGCGGCGTCCGCCCGACACGCGGCGCGGCTCGATCAGCTCGCCCGCGAGCGCGCTCGGCTGGAGGGGCTGTTCCGGCGCACGTTCGAGAACGCCGCCGTCGGCATCGCGCACCTCGATCTCGAGGGCCGCTGGCTGCGCGTGAACGACCGGCTCTGCGAGATCATCGAGCAGTCCCGCGACGAGCTGCGCTACACGACGCTCCACGCGCTGCTCGTCCCGGAGGACCGCGAGGTGACGCTCGCCGCCTGCGAGTCGCTCGCCGCCGGCGCGATCGACAGCCATCGCGGCGAGTGCCGCTTCGTGACGAAGCAGGGGCACCCGCACTGGGTGGAGCTCGTCGTCTCGATCGAACGCGAGCCGGACGGGCGGGTCGAGCACCTCGTGGCGGTGGTGCAGGACGTCTCCGAGCGCAAGCGCACCGAAGCGGAGCTCGAGCTGGTCCGTCGTGCACTCGACGGCTCGAGCGACGGCGTGGTGATCGCCTCGACGCGCCGGCCCGAAGGCGAGATCGTGTTCGTGAACCCGGCGTTCGAGCGGATCACCGGGCTCTCCGCCGTGCAGGCGCTCGGTCGCGGCTGGGACCTCCTCGCCGACCCTGCGGAGCAAGGCGCGCTGAAGGAGCGCTTCCGCCGGATGCGGCGCGACGAGGGCCTGGCCCTGCTCCTGCGCGGGCGCCGCCCGAACGGCGAGGAGTACTGCGGCGAGATCCGTCTGGCGCCCGTCGCCGACCGAGCGACCGGCGCCGTAACGCACCACGTGGGCGTGCTCGAGGACGTGACCGAGCGGATGGCCGCGTCGAGCGAGCGGGAGCGCCTGCTCGCGCAGGCCGTGTCCGCGCGCGAGGAGGCCGAGCGCGCGGGCCGCGCCAAGGACGAGTTCCTGGCGCTCGTCTCCCACGAGCTGCGCTCGCCGCTCGGCGTGCTCGCGAGCTGGCTCCCGATGCTGCGGGCCGAAGCGCCGGCGGAGCTGCGCCAGCGCGCCGTGACCGTGCTGCACCGCAACGTGGCTCTGCTCACGCGGCTGATCGGCGACCTGCTCGACGCATCGCGGATCGCGAGCGGGAAGCTCGAGATCGAGCGGGGCTCCGTCGAGCTCGTCCGGCTCGTGCGCTCGGCGGTGACGGCGCTCCAGCCGACCGCGGGCGACCGCAGTGTCGAGCTCGAGTTCTCCTGCTCGGCGGCGGACGACGTGCACGTCGACGGCGACGCCGAGCGGCTCGACCAGGTCGTCCAGAACCTCGTCGACAACGCGCTCAAGTTCACGCCGGCTGGTGGGCGCGTCGACGTCGACGTCGCGCTGTGCGGCGAGCACGTCGAGCTGTGCGTGCGCGACACCGGAGAGGGCATCGCGCCCGAGGTGCTTCCCACCATTTTCTCGCAGTTCCGCCAGGGGCGCGGTGGGCCGAGAGGCGCCGGTCGCGGCCTCGGCCTCGGGCTCGCCATCGTGCGCCACCTGGTGGAGCTGCACGGCGGGACCGCGGAGGCGGAGAGCCAGGGCAGCGGCCGGGGCACGTGCGTCCGCATCCGGCTTCCGATCGCCAGCGCGCCGAGCGTGCGCGCGCCGGACCGGGCGGTGGGCGAGCCCGCGACGCTCGAAGGTGTCTGCGTCCTGCTGCTCGAGCCGGACCGGCCCGCCGCGGAAGCGCTCGCCGTCGCGCTCGAGGCCGCGGAAGCGGACGTCGCGTGGGTACGGACTGCCGCCGACGCCCTGGCCCAGGGCGACGCGCTCGAGCCCGACGCCGTCGTCGCGGCCTTCGACGCCGAGCCGGAAGAGGCCGCGGAGCTGGTCGCCGGCCTGCGCGCGTCCGAGCGCGCGGGCCGACATGTCGCCGCGATCGCGCTCTCGACCGACTCCACGCCGGAGGCGCGCCGGCGCGCCCACGAGGCGGGCTTCGAAGGCTTCGTGCCCCGTCCCTTCGAGCCGGCCAAGCTCGTCGCCGCGATCCGGAGGCTCGTGCGGAAGGACGAGCTGAAGGTGCTCGTCGTGGACGACGACCGCGACGGCGCCGACTCGCTCGGAATCCTGCTCGAGCGACGCGGCTTCGCGGTCCGCTGCGCGTACGGAATGGCCGAGGCGCTCGTGGCGGCGACGCGCTTCGAGCCCCAGGCGGCCGTGCTCGACGTCGCTCTCGGCGACGGCGACGGGGCCCAGCTCGCGCGCATGCTGCGCGTCCGCCACCCGGGCGTCCGCCTCGTGGCGCTCACCGGCAGCGAGCGCGGAGATCTCGGCAGCGACGTCGCCGCGTTCGACGGCGTCGTGCAGAAGCCGGCGTCGCTGGCGCACCTGGTCGACCTGCTGCGCGGCCGCTGAGCGGGCGCGCGCCCCGGGGAGAAGGAAGCCGGGCAGCCGCGCCCGCAGCTCGCGACCGCTCGCCGACTGGCACGACCCGTGCAGTGGCGCCCGGGGTGTCCAACGACGCTTCGCCCGAGGGGCTTCCGCGCGCCGACGCGGGTACGGTCGCGCTCTGGGGGATCCTCCTCCTCCTCCTGCTCGCCGCGCTCTACTTCGCGCGCAGCCTCGTGCTCCCCATGGCGTTCGCCGTGCTCGCGAGCCTCGTGCTGGCGCCCGTGGTGCGGATCTTCCTGCGCATGCGCGTCCCCGCGCCGCTCGTCGCGGCGGGTCTGCTCTTCTGCCTGCTCGGCGGGACCGGCTACGGCGTCGCGGCACTCTCCGCGCCGGCGGCGGACTGGATCCAGCGCGCGCCCGACGGTGCCCGCGAGGTCGAGCGCAAGCTGCGTTTCCTGCGCGACCCCGTCGAGCGCGTGAGCCGCGCGACGGCGCAGGTCGAGCGCGCTGCGCGCCTGCCGGGTCCCGAGGAGCAGACGGTGGTCGTCCAGCCGCGCCGGCTCACGGACGTGCTGTTCGAGCAGACCCAGGGCTTCCTCACCGGCATGCTCGTCGCGGCCGTTCTGCTGTTCTTCCTGCTCTCGTCGCCGGACGGCTTCCTCGAGAAGGCGGTCGAGATCGCGCCGCGCTTGCAGGACAAGAAGCGGATCGTCTCCGCCGCTCGCGAGATCGAGACCGAGGTCTCGACCTACCTGCTGACGATGACGGCCATTAACGCCGTGTTCGGGACGCTCGTCGGGCTCGCGATGTGGGCCCTCGGCGTGCCGAACGCCGCGCTCTGGGGCGTCGTCGCCGGGCTGACGAACTTCATCCCCTACATCGGGGCGCTCGCGCTGACGTTCGTTCTCGCGGGCGTCGGCGTGCTGAGCTT
>DATAGA010000271.1:0-2368 GCA_036257215.1 Myxococcota bacterium | reverse complement strand
GCGCGAGACCTCGTCGGGCAGCGGGCCGGAGTTCCCGATGCACGTCGTGCAGCCGTAGCCGACGACGTGGAAGCCGAGCGCCTCGAGGTCCTCGAGCAGGCCGGAGCGGCGGTAGTACTCCGTCACCACCTTCGAGCCGGGGGCCAGCGACGTCTTCACCCACGGCCTGCGCGTGAGGCCGCGGGCGCGCGCCTTCCGCGCGACGAGACCGGCCGCGAGCATCACCTCGGGGTTCGAGGTGTTGGTGCAGGAGGTGATCGCCGCGATCACGACGCTGCCGTGCTCGAGCCGGAAGCGCTCACCGCCCATCGCGACGTCGACCGAGGCCGCCGGCGCCTTCTGGCCGAAGCCCTTCGCGAGCTCCGCGCGCCACGAGCGCTTCATGTCGGTGAGCGCAACGCGATCCTGGGGGCGCCGCGGCCCGGCGAGCGAGGGCACGACGCTCGCGAGGTCGAGCCGGAGCGTCTCGCTGAAGACCGGCGGGCGCGCGGGATCGCGCCAGAGGCCCTGGAGCTTCGCGTACGCCTCGACCGCGGCGACGAGCGAGGGATCGCGGCCGCTCTGCTCGAGGTAGTGCAGCGTCTGCGCGTCCACCGGGAAGAAGCCGGTCGTCGCGCCGTACTCGGGGGCCATGTTGGCGATCGTCGCCCGGTTGGCGAGCGGCATGTCGTCGAGACCCGGGCCGAAGAACTCGACGAACCTCCCCACCACGCCGTGCGCGCGCAGGAGCTCCGTCACGCGCAGCACGAGGTCGGTCGCGGTGGCGCCTTCGGGCAGCCGGCCCGTGAGCTCGAGCCCGACGACCTCCGGGATCAGCATGTACATCGGCTGGCCGAGCATCACGGCCTCGGCCTCGATGCCGCCGACGCCCCAGCCGAGCACGCCGAGCCCGTTGATCATCGTCGTGTGGCTGTCGGTGCCGACGCAGGAGTCCGGGTAGAGGGCGCGCGCGTTGCCGGCGGGGTCGGCGCCGTCCCAGACGACCTTGGCCAGGTACTCGAGGTTCACCTGGTGGACGATGCCGGTCGCGGGCGGCACGACGCGGAAGTTGTCGAAGGCCTGCTGCGCCCACTTGAGCAGCTCGTAGCGCTCGCGGTTGCGCTCGAACTCTTTGGCGGCGTTGATCCGCAGGGCGTCGCGGCTGGCGAAGGCGTCGACCTGCACCGAGTGGTCGACCACGAGGTCGCACGGGACGACCGGGTTCACGCGCTTGGCCGCGCCCTCGTCGCTCGAGAGCCGCACGATGCCGGCGCGCATCGCGGCGAGGTCCACGACCGCCGGCACCCCTGTGAAGTCCTGCAGCACCACCCGGCCGGGGAGGAACGGGATCTCGATCTCGCCGACGCGGCGCGCGTCGTAGCCGGCGAGCGCCTTCACGTGGCTCTCCTCGATCGCGAACCCGTCGAGGTTTCGCAGGCACGCCTCGAGCAGCACCTTGATCGAGAGGGGCATCGCCGCGGCCTGCGCCGCGTCGAGCACGGCGTCGAGCCGGTAGACGACGCGCTCGCCGAGGGGGGTCTGGATGCGCGCGCGAGCGCCGAAGGGATCGAGGCCGGCCATGCGGCCAGGGTAGCGGACGCAGACGCGGGCCGAGACTCGTTGAACCAAGCGCGGCGCGATCAACGTCGCGCGCGCGCGCGCTCGCGTCAGCGCCGCGGCGGAAGCGATGCGAGCTCGGCGAGCAGGTGGACGGAGGCGCGCGCAGCCTTGTGGAAGTCTGCGAGGTCGAGGCTCTCGTTCTCGCCGTGGGCGTTGCACGGCGGGTCCTCGAGGCCGAGGAGGAGAGCGGGCGCGCCGCCGAGCTCCGCGAGGAAGGGGCCGACGAACGGGATGCTGCCGCCGCAGCCGATCGCAACGGGCTCGCGGCCGAAGCCTGCGCGCAGCGCGCGGCGCACGGCGTCGAACGCGGGTCCGACGGGCTCCGTGCGCCAGCCCGGGGAGGCGCTCTCGAGGCGCGTCTCGACGCGCACGCCCCGCGGCGGGTCGGCGCGCAGGAAGGCCTGGAGCCGCCCCGCCGCGCGCGCCGCGTCCTGTCCGGGCGCGAGCCGCAGGCCGATCCGCGCGCGCGCCACGTCGATCAGCTGGTTGCCGGACTCCGCGAGCGGAAGCGCCTCGAGCGCGGTCACCGCGATCGCGGGGCGCAGCCAGAGCTGCTCGTAGACGGAGCGCCCGCGCTCCCCCGAGAGCGGGACGCCGGCGGGAAGGCCGGCGTCGGCGCGGAAGGAGTCGGCGTCGTACGGAAGCGCGTCGAGCGCCGCGCGCTCCGCGGCAGCGAGCGGCGGCGCGTCGTCCGCGAGGCCCGGGACCGCGATCGCGCCGTCCTCGTCGGTGAGGCGGGCGAGCAGCGCGCAGAGCGCCGTGGCCGCAT
>DATAGA010000216.1:0-14529 GCA_036257215.1 Myxococcota bacterium | reverse complement strand
CGCGGTGCTCGCCCTCTACGCGGGCCTCGGCGCCTGGCGGGGTCCCGCCGAGAGCGCCCTGCGGCTCGGCGCCTGGGTCGCGGGCTATGGCGCGGCCTGGCTGGCGGCGCTCTCGCTGGGCGCGCCGCTCGCGAGCGCGCTCGGCGTCGCGCCGCTCTTCGGGGCGCCGCTCGCCGGCGCCGCCGCGTTCCTCGTCGTCCAGGCGCTCGCGCACCTCGCGATCGTGCGCGTGCGGCGCGACGCCGAGGCGCCGGCGTTTCCGGGGCGCGCCGCGGGGGCCGTCCTCGGCGCCGCGCGCGGCGCGGTCGTCGTCGTCGTGCTCGGATGGCTCGCCAGCGTGGGCGCGGGGCTGCGCGAGCACGGCATTGCGGCGCTCCCCTGGCTCGAGCGTTCGGCGCTCACCGACGCGTCCGGCCGCGTCGTCGAGCGCACGGCGCAGCTCGCGCTCGGGAGCGAGCGGCCCGAGGCGCGCGCGGTCGCGGCGCTCGTCGCGCGCCCGGCGGAGACGGTCGCGGCGTGGCAGGAGATCGTCGCGCACCCGCGCCTCGTCGCGTTGCAGCAGGACGCGGGCTTCTGGCACGCCGTAGAGGCGGGCGCGCTCGACGTGGCGCAGGAACGCGACAGCTTCCGCGCGCTCGCTGCCGACCCCGCGCTGCGCGCGGAGCTCGGGCGGCTCGGGCTCGTCAGCCCGGGGGCCACGGTGCACCCGGCGATCTTCGAGCGCGAGGTGTCGGCGGCGCTCGCCGAGGCGGCCTCGCGGGTCGCGACGCTGCGCGACGATCCCGAGGTCCAGGCGCTGCTCGCGGACCCGGAGGTGCGCGCGTTGCTCGCGCGCGGCGACGCGCTGCAGCTCCTCGTCCATCCAGGGGTCCAGAGCCTGCTCCGGCGGGCCGGCGCGTCCTGACGTCCCGATGCTAGGGTGGCGGGGTGAGCCACCCCGACGAGCCGCGGCCCGAGGCTGGCGCCGAGGACGACGAGATCGCCCCGACGCCGTTCGACAACCCGTTCTTCCTCCCCGTCATCCTGATCGGATTCGCCATCTGGTTCATCTACGACGGCTGGTTCAATCCGGACATGGAGTGGATCAAGTTCAACCGCGGCGGGGCGGTGGTGACGACCGTGCTGGGCGCGTACTACACCTGGCGCGCGATCAAGGAGCGGCGGGCGTCGCAGCGCTGAGGGCGCTCTGGAGCGCTGCGGCGCTCAGAAGAGCGGGCGGTCGTCGGGCGCGTAGGCGGTGATCTCGCAGTCGAGCGCGATCACCTCGATGCGCGGCGGCGCCCAGGGCGCGGCTTCGCGCGGGCTCGGCGCGCCGGTCGCGGGAACGGGAGCGTCGGTCGGCATCGCGGTCTCCTCGGGGGCCGTCGGAATCTAGCGTAGCAGGACGTCACAGGCAGCGCGCACCGCCCGCACGAGGCGGCGCAGCCCCAGGGTGTCGCGCTGGACGTGGCGCCGCGCGAGGACGAGCGCGCGTCGCTCGAGCGCGTAGCGCCTGAGCGGCGCGCGCCGGGCCGCCGCGCCGCCGGCGGGCAGCGCGCGCAGCTCGGCCTCGAGCGCGGCGCGCGGGTAGCCCCAGGTCTCGAGGTCCTCGTCGAGCAGGCGCGCGACGATCGCCTCGGCCTGCGCGCGGCGCGCGGGCGAGGCCGCGAGCGTCTCGGCCCACTTCGCCACCGAGCGCGTCGTGGGCCGCGTCTCCCTCGCCACGGTGACGGGATCGCCGAGGCCGCGCGCGGCGGGGCGGGGTGCGCCCTCGGCTTCGCCGTAGTCGACCATCTTCGGCTCGAAGGGAAGGCCGAGGAAGCGGCACAGCCGCTCGAGCGTCGCCTCGGGCTCGCGCACGAGCTCCTCGTAGCGCACGGGCTCGAGCGCGACCGGGCGCTCGCGCAGGAAGCGCGCGATCGCGGGCACGTAGCGCTCGAGCAACGGGTTCTGCCGGTGCGCGGCCTCGCCGTCGCCGTCGAAGAAGGAGTCCACGTACGAGCTCCAGACCGCGAGCGGATGGCGCGTCAGCACCACGTAGCGAGCGGCGGGGTAGAGCTTCGCGACGAAGTCGAGCACGAGCGCGTAGGCGGGCGTCTTGTCGACGAAGCGCTCCCGACCCGAGGCGGCGAGCGCGCGGCCGTAGAGCGTGTCGGTAGCGGCGCGCAGCGCGTCGAGGTAGTCGGCCTCCCCGCGCGGGAGCGCCCCGACGAACTCGCGCAGGCCGCGCTGCGTGATGATCGGGTCGTAGGGCGCTCGCTCGACCGTCTCGTGGTAGCCGAGGTGCGCGAGCGGCGGCAGCAGGTGCGGCTCGGCGGGCGCGTACACCGCGGAGTGCGCGCCCAGCATGCGCGCGAGTAGGGTCGACCCCGAGCGCGGGGCGCCGATCACGAAGATCAGGCGCTCCTGCACGCCGTTCCCCCTCTCACTCGTCGGGCAGGGCGTTCGCGCCCGCGACACCCGCGTACCAGCGCGCGGACTGCTTGATGGTCCGCTCGGCCGTGTCGAAGTCGACCCAGACGAGGCCGAACCGCTGCGAGTAGCCCTCCGCCCACTCGAAGTTGTCGAGCAGGCTCCAGGCGTGGTAGCCGCGCACGTCGGCGCCGTCGCGGATCGCCTCCCACAGCGCGCCGAGGTAGCCGCGGTAGTAGGCGATGCGCCGCTCGTCGTGCACGACGCCGTCCTCGTCGGGCGCGTCACCGTAGGAGCAGCCGTTCTCGGTCACCTCGATGACCGGCCGCTCGTAGTCGCGCGTGACGCGCATCAGCATGTCGTAGAGGGCGCGCGGCCAGACCTCCCAGCCGAACTCGGTGCGCGGGCCCGCGTCGCCGCCCACGCCGATCGGCGCGGCCGCCAGCCCCACCTCGTCCTCCGGCACGGCCCGCACGACGGTGCGCGTGTAGAGGTTGATGCCGAGGAAGTCGAGGTCCGCGCGCACGCGCGCCATGTCGCGCGGCTCGACGCCCATGCGCACCTCCGGCACGCCGCCCGGGAACGCGTCCGGGTAGCGCCCGCGCAGCGCGGTCTCGAGGAACCACGTGTTGGTGAAGAGGTGCCAGCGCTCGGCCGCGGCGAGGTCGGCCTCCGAGTCCGTCGCGGGCTCGCAGGGCGACATGTTGTAGGACGTTCCGATGCGCAGCCCCGACCGCATCGCGCGCATGGCCCGGACGGCCTCCGCCTGTGCGAGGTTCACCGTGTGCGTCGCGCGCAGGAACGCGTCGAGGTCGCGCCGGCCGGGCGCGTGGATGCCGAGCAGGTAGCCGAGCGAGGTGAAGATGTGGGGCTCGTTGAACACGATCCAGTCCGACACGCGGTCGGCCAGCGCCTCCACCATGATCTCGGCGTAGTCGGCGAAGCGGCTCGCCGTGTCGCGGTTGGGCCAGCCCCCGGCGTCCTCGAGCGACTGGGGCAGGTCCCAGTGATAGAGGGTCGGCAGCGGCCGGATGCCGGCCGCGAGGAGCTCGTCGACGAGGCGGCGGTAGTAATCGACGCCCTTCTGCAGCGCGCGGCCGCGTCCGATCGGCTGGATGCGCGGCCACGCGATCGAGAAGCGGTAGCTGCGCAAGCCGAGGTCGCGCAGGATGGCGACGTCCTCGTCGTAGCGGTGGTAGGAGTCGCAGGCGAAGTCGCCGGTGTCGCCGTTCTTCACGCGCCCGGGCGTGTGGGCGAAGCGGTCCCAGATGCTCTCGCCCTTGCCGTCGGTGTCGGGCGCGCCTTCGATCTGGTAGGACGCGGTGGCGGCGCCCCAGAAGAAGCCCTCGGGAAAGGTCCGACCCGAGCCCATCGCTCCGCCCCCGTCAGCTGCGTGGCGGCGCATTCTATCCGGGGCCTCCGGGGCGGTCCAACGGTACCCTCGAGGCTTCGGTCGTGCGGCGCGCCGGCCGATGAGACGAGCGCGGCGGCGCGCGAGGGCGCGGCGTCGGTCGCGCAGCGGAAGACGGAGACGCACATGACGAGCGAGGGCATCGCGGGTCGCAGCACGCCGCTCGCGCCGCGCGAGTGGGCGCTGGCGGTCTTGCTGCTCGTCGCGTTCGTGCCGGCGCTCGCCGCGATGGCCGAGGTGTGGTCGCGCGTCGAGTACCAGTCCCACGGCTTCCTCGTACCCCTCGTTTCGCTCTGGGTGGCGCTGCGCGAGCGCTACGGGTGGCGGCGCCTCGCCGTTCGGCCGGATCGCCGCGGCTTCGCGGTCCTCGCCGCCGCCGGGCTCGTGTACGTGCTCGGTCTCGGCGTCGGCTCCCCGACCGCGCAGGGCGTCGCGCTGGTCGCGGCGCTCGCGGGCGGTGTCCTCGCGACGCGCGGCGGCGCCTGGCTGCGCCAGCTCGCGTTCCCGCTCGCGTACCTGCTCTTCATGGTGCCCGTGCCGCCGGCCTGGATCACGCCGCTCGTGCTGCGCCTGCAGCTCTTCGTGTCCGCGGCCGCGGTCTGGGTCCTGCGCGCGGTCGGCGTCGACGTGGTGCGCGAGGGCAACGTGCTCGTGCTCCCGGGCGGCGAGACGCTCTTCGTCGCCGAGGCGTGCAGCGGCGTGACCTCCGTCATCACGCTCGCACCGCTCGGCGTGCTTCTCGCGTATCTCTCGCTCCGGCGCCCCGTTCCGCGCGCGCTGCTCGTCGCAGCCGTCGTGCCGCTCGCCATGGCGGGCAACCTCGTGCGCGTCGTCGCGACGGTGATCGCGTCGCTCCACGTCGGCGCTGCGGCGGCGAGCGAGGGACCTCCGCACGAGCTGCTCGGCCTGCTCGTGTACGTCGTGGCCGTCGGCCTCCTGATCCTGCTCGCGGGCGCGCTGCGCCGCAGCGAGGCGCCGCGCGCGAGGCGGGCGTGACCGCGGGCGCGTCCGCGTCCACCGCGCAGCCGGTCGAGACGCAGGCCGCGCCGGCGAGCACGCCCGACCTCACCGAGCGCGTGCTCGGCCTCGCGCGCGCGCTCGGGTTCGACCTCGCGGGAGTCGCGCCTGCGCTCCCGAGCGAGCGGACCCGCTTCCTCGCCGGCTGGCTGGCGCGCGGCTACGGCGGCGAGCTCGGCTACCTCGCGCGCCGCGCGGACGAGCGCATCGACCCGCGCCGCATCCTGCCGGGCGCGCGCTCGCTGCTGTGCGTCGCGCTCGCCTACGGCGGCGACGAGTCGCCCGCCGAGGCGCCGGCGCCCGACCGCGCGCGGGTCGCGCGCTACGCGAAGGGCGACGACTACCACGACGTGCTCGGCGCGCGCCTGCGCACGCTGGCCGACGCGCTGCCCGCGCTCGCGGGCCGACCGGTGGAGACGCTCGTCTACGTCGACACCGGGCCGATCCTCGAGCGCGCCCACGGCGCGCGCGCCGGGCTGGGCTTCGTCGGGAAGAACACGTGCCTGATCCACCCGGAGCTCGGCTCGTGGCTCTTTCTCGGCGTTGCGCTGACCGACCTCGCGCTCGAGCCGGGCGAGCCGATCGGCGACCACTGCGGCAGCTGCCGCGCGTGCCTCGACGCCTGCCCGACGGGCGCCTTTCCCGAGCCGTACGTCCTCGACGCCACGCGCTGCCTCGCGTACGCGACGATCGAGCTCGCCGGCGAGTTCCCACCCGCGCTGCGCCCCGCGCAGGACGGCTGGGTCTTCGGCTGCGACGTGTGCCAGGAGGTGTGTCCGTGGAACACGCGCCCGCGGCGGCGCGTCCCGTCCGACCCGCTCGGCCTGCACGAGCGCCTCGCGCCGCGCCCGGCGTGGCGCGCGCCGACGCTCGCGTGGCTGCTCGACCTCGACGAGGACGACTGGCTCGCGGCGACGCGCGGGAGCGCGCTGCGGCGCGCGGAGCACCGCCGGATCCTGCGCAACGCGCTCGTCGCCGCAGGCGAGAGCGGCGACCCCGCGCTGCGGCCGGCGCTCGAGCGCCACGCGCGCAGCGGCGACCCGCTCGTCGCGGAGCACGCTCGCACCGCGCTCGCCCGCCTCGCCTAGGACTTGCGGGCAGCCAGGCGGGCAAGGGCTTCGGAGGCGCGCGGGCTCTCGAAGCGGCCCTCCTCGTAGGCCAGGGCCCGCAGGCCCGGGAAGAGCGTCGGGAGCTCGCCGGGCTCGAGCAGAAACGCTGGATTTCTGGGGCTGTGTCCCAGCCCCTCTCGATCGCGGATGAAGGTCTCGTAGAGCAGGAGACCACCCGGCGCGAGGAGCGCCGCGAGCGCCGGCGCGAGCGGGCGCCAGAGGTACCGCGAGACCAGCAGCACGCCGAGCCGGCCCGGCGCGAGCGGGAGCGCGCCGCGGCCTTCGAGGTCGACGCGCAGGCACGCGAGCGGGAGACGCCGCGCGCGCGCCTCCGCGGCGAGCGCCGAGAGCGCGGCCTCGTCGCGGTCGAGCGCGAGCGTCGGCGCGCCCGCCGCGGCGAGCGCGAGCGCGTGACGCCCGCGGCCGCAGGCGAGGTCGAGCGCCGGCCCGAGCGCGCTCGCAGCAACGGCCGCGTCGAGCCACGCGGCGACGAACGGGGAGGGCGCGCCTGCCGCGCGCGCGGCGTCGCGCGCCTCGGCGCCGTCGCCGGCGCCGCGAGCACAGCCGCCGACGTCGTCGCGGGCGCTTCCTTTCCGATCCCGGATAGCCGCGGGCCGCGGGCTTCGCCCGCGGTCTCCGCGGCTAGCTCGCGACACCACGCGCCCGCAGCACGTCGCACAGGCGCGCCGGGTAGTCCGTCACGAGCCCGTCGACGCCGAGGTCGAGCAGCGCGTTCATCTCGTGCGGATCGTTGATGGTCCACACGTGGACCTGCACGTCGTGCTCGTGCGCGAACGCGACGAGCTCGCGTGTCGCGAGCGGCCGCCCGCCGAAGCCCGCCGGGATCTGGAGCGCCATCGGCTCGGACGGCGGCGAGCCGCCCTCGATCGCCGCGCGCACGAAGCCGAGCACGTCGCCCGCGCTCGCCCCGACCGCCGTCGCGAGCCCGCTGTCGGCGAGCGCCCGGCGCAGGCGCGCCATCGCGCGGTCGTCGCCGGCGGTGAGCAGCGTGCGGTCGGCGCGACCCGCGCTGCGCACGGCCGCCAGGGTGCCTTCGACGAGCGCCGGGGCGTCGCTCTTCAGCTCGACGTTGAAGCGGGCGCCCGGGCACGCCTCGAACGCCTCCTCGAGCGTCGCGATCCGCAGACCGCACCCGCGCCACGGGAAGCTGCGCCCGCCGTCCGCGCTGAAGTCGAAGCCGGCGTCGAGCCGCCGCAGCGCCGCGAAGTCGAGCTCGGCGATCGCGCCCGCGCCGTCGGTCGTGCGGTCGACGCGGCCGTCGTGGTAGACCACGACGACGCCGTCGCGCGTCGCGTGGACGTCGGTCTCGAGCACCGCGGCCCCCTGCGCGAGCGCGCGAGTGAAGGCGGGGAGCGTGTTCTCGGGCGCCTCGCCGCTCGAGCCGCGGTGGCCGATCACGATCGGCCGCGGCAGGTCGAAGAACGGGTGTCGCACGGGCCTACGGTATCATGCGCGCCCCCATGGCGGTCCTGACGCGCGACGCGATCCTGGCCGAGCTCGCAGCCGGCCGCATGCGCATCGATCCCTTCGATCCGAGCGCCGTCGGGCCCGCGTCGATCGACCTCACGCTCGGGAGCGAGCTGCGCCTGATCGAGCCGGGCAGCAATCCGATCCCGATGCGCGAGGACGTCGATTACCGCGACTACACGCGCCGCATCGAGATGAACGGCACGCACGTGCTCGCCCCCGGCGCGACGGTCCACGGGATCACGCGCGAGCGCATCACGCTGCCCGGCGACCTGTGCGGGCTGCTCGAGGGGCGCAGCCGCTTCGCCCGGCTCGGGCTCATGATCCACGTGACGTCCGCCTTCGTGCAGCCCGGCGTCTCGAACCGCCAGGTGCTCGAGATCAGCAACGTCGCCGGCCACCCGCTCGAGCTGCACCCCGGCGTGCGCGTCTGCCAGCTCGTCTTGATCCGCACCGAAGGCGAGGCTTGCTATCGCGGCCGTTTCGCCGACCAGGACGGGCTCTGAGGCGAGCGGGCCGCCGTGCGCGCCGTCGTCCAGCGCGTCCGCAGCGCGTCGGTGCGCGTGGGCGGAGAGGCCGTCGCGACGATGGAGCACGGCCTCCTGGTGCTGGTCGGCGTGGCGCGCGGCGACGGACCCGAGGCGGCGCGCGAGCTCGCGCGCAAGTTGGTCCAGCTGCGGATCTTCCCGGACGCCGACGGCCGCATGAACCGCGACCTGCTCGAGGCCGGCGGGACGCTCGGCGTCGTCTCGCAGTTCACGCTGCTCGGCGACGCGCGCAAGGGCCGGCGGCCGTCGTGGACCGAGGCCGCGCCGCCGGAGCTCGCCGAGCCGCTCGTCGACGAGGTCGCCGCGGAGGCGCGCCGCGCGGGCGTCGCGGTCGTGACGGGTCGCTTCGGCGCGGCCATGGAGGTCGCGCTCGTGAACGACGGCCCGGTGACGATCCTCCTCGACACCGAGCGCCGCTTCTAGCTGGCCGCACGGGGCGCGCGCTGGCATCATCCGGCGCGGGGGGTCCTCACCATGCGTATCCACAAGGGCAGCGCCGGCCTGGCGCTCGTCGTGCTCGCCGCCGTGGCGGTCGCGCCGGCCTCGGCGCGCGCCGAGCGCAGCGCCGCCGGAGAGGCCGGGATCGGCGTCGGCTGCGTCTTCGGAAACTTTCTCTACGGACCGGCCAAGATGGTGTACGCGTTCTTCGGCGGCTTCGTCGGGCTCGTCGCGTACGGCCTCTCGGCCGGCGACGAGGAGGTCGCGATGAAGGTGATCGAGCCCGCCTGGCGCGGCGACTACGCGCTCACCCCGGACCACCTGACCGGCAAGGAAGACCTCGAGTTCGTCGGGCGGCGCGCGAAGCACCGCGCGGCGCGCGAGGGCGGGGACGAGGGCGGCTCGGGAGGCGACTGGTAGCCCCTCGGGGCCACGGGATGGGCCAGCGGCACCGCCGGGCTGCCCACGGCATCCTACGGACGCCCCTCCGGCCCAACCCATGACCGACCCGCTCTCCCTGGCCAGCTTCGCCACGGCCTTCGCCGCCGGACTCCTGTCCGTGCTCTCCCCGTGCGTGATGCCGCTCATGCCCGCGTACCTCTCGCTCATCTCCGGCATCTCGGTGGAGGAGATGAAGGCCGAGGGCGAGGCGGTGGAGCGCGACGACGCGGAGCGCGCCGCGGTGCGCAGGCGCGTCCTCGTCGGCTGCGCGGGCTTCGTCGCGGGCTTCTCCACCGTGTTCGTGCTGCTCGGCGCCTCGGCCACGGTGGTCGGCCGCGCGCTCCAGACCTGGCAGATCGAGCTCTTCGGGCTCCAGATCACGGCGGTTCAGGTGGCCGGCCTCGTCATCGTCGCGATGGGCCTCCACCTCGCGGGGCTGCTGCGGATCCCGTGGCTCTACCGCGAGGCGCGCGTGGGCCAGTCGCTGCGCCCGCGCAGCGCGCTCGGCACGTACCTCGTCGGCGCGGCGTTCGCCTTCGGCTGGTCGCCCTGCGTCGGGCCGATCCTCGGCGGCATCCTCACGCTCGCGGGCGGTCGCGAGACGGTGTACGAGGGCATGCTGTTGCTCCTCGTCTACTCGGCGGGCCTCGGCCTCCCGTTCGTGCTCGCGGGCTGGAGCATCGACGTCTTCTTCACCGCGTTCCGACGCGTGCGGCGCTACTTCCGCCAGGTCGAGCTCGCCGCCGGCGCGCTGCTCGTCGCCGTGGGCCTCCTCGTCGCGACGAACCGCCTCGCGGCCCTGAACGACTACTTCCTCTTCCTCTCCGACGTCGTGACCCGTGCGGAGGAAGCGCTGCTTTGAGCGCCGCGCGCGCCGCGGCCTTCGCGCTGGCCGCGCTCCTCGCGCTCGGCTGCCGGGTCGAGGAAGGACGCGACGCCGCCGCCCCGCGGCCGGCCCCGGACTTCGCGCTGCCCGACCTCGCGGGCGCGACGGTCTCGCTGGCCGAGCTGCGGGGAAAGCCCGCCGTGATCGACTTCTGGGCCACCTGGTGCACGCCGTGCGAGTTCCAGATCCCGGTCTTGAACGCGCTCCACGAGCGCCACGGCGAGCGCATCTCGGTCGTCGGCGTGGCGGTCGACGCGGGCGGGCGCGAGGTCGTCGCGCCGTACGCGGCCGAGCACCGGATCCGTTACCGCGTGCTCCTCGGCGACGAGGCGCTGGCCCAACGCTTCGGCGCGATCGGCTTCCCGACGCTCTTCGTGCTGCGCGCGGACGGGACGATCGATTCGACTCACGTGGGCATCGTCGACGCCGAAGAGCTCGAGGCGGCCGTCGAAGCCGCCCTGGCCCCGCCGACGCAGCGCGCCGGCGCCGGGTAGGGGGCGCGGGCGCTGCGACGAGCGTCGCGGCCTCAAGCGCCCCCGGCGGACGGTCGAAGAGCCTCCGGTGGACGCCAGCGAGGGGAGGGGACGCGACGACACCGGCTACGTCGTGCGCCAGAGCTACGAGCGGGAGTACGCGCCGGGCGAAGCCGTCTACCAGGTGGGCGACGAGCGCCCCGTGCTCTACGTGCTCCAGAGCGGCCAGGTCGAGCTCGTGCGCGAGGGCCCGGACGGCCCGAACATCGTCGCGCGCCACGGCCCCGGCGACTTCTTCGGCGAGATGGGCGTGCTCGGCAAGCGGCCGCGCAGCACGCGCGCCGTCGCGGTGACGAGCGCCCGCGTGCTCGAGCTCGACCGCGAGACCTTCGAAGCGATGTGCATCGAGCGCCCCGAGATCGCGATCCGCGTGATCCGCCGCCTCGCGGGTCGCCTCACGGACCTAGAGCGCCGGCTCGCGGCGCTCGGGGCAGACGACCTGCTGCGCCCGGTCGTGCGCGTGCTGATGCGGCGCGGCGAGGCGCTCAGCGCGGGCGGCGCGCGCTTCGCCGGAAACCTGCGCCAGCTCGCCGCGGACGCCGGCCTCTCGATGCTCGAGGCGCACCGCGCGCTCGGTCAGCTGCTCGAGCGCAAGCGCGTGCGGCTGCAAGAGGACGGCCTCGTCATCCCCGATCTCGACGCCCTCGCGGCCGCGCTCGACGACGCCTGAAAGTCGGCCGCGCGGCCCTTTACCTCGCCGCCGCGCGCAGTTAGAGTGCGCCCGTGCGTTTCGGGACCGCGCTGCTCGCGCCGCTCGCCGCGGCCGCTCTGCTCGCCGGCGCGGCGTCGGGGCAGGGCTTCCTCGCGGGCGAACAGGGCGAGGAGCAGCCGTTCGACGTGACGGCCGACTCGGTCGAGCACGACGCGCAGCGCGGCGTGTACGTCGCGCGCGGCAACGTGCGCATCACGCAGCCCGAGCGCGTGCTCTCGGCCGACTGGGTCGGCTTCAGCAGCGAGACGCGCCAGGGCCTCGCGAGCGGAAACGTCGTCATCATCGAGGGCGACGACGTGCTGCGCGCGGAGGTGCTGCAGTTCCAGATCGACACCGCCAAGGGCCTCGTCTTCCAGGGCCACCTCGAGGGCGGCGGCACGCGCTTCCTCATGAGCGGCGACACGATCCAGAAGACGGGCGAGGACACCTACGTCTTCGACGAGGGCAAGTTCACGAGCTGCAAGTGCCCCGAGGGCGGCCGCGAGCCCTGGGCGATCACCGCCGGCAAGGCGGACCTCGACATCGGGGGCTACGGCACCGCGCGCAACACCGCGTTCGAGGTGCTGGGCGTTCCGGTCGTGTGGCTGCCGTGGATGATCTATCCGCTGAAGAAGGACCGCGCGACGGGGTTCCTCTTCCCCGTCTGGAACGCGTCGTCCCGGCGCGGCTTCGACATCGGCCTCCCGTTCTTCTGGGCGGTGGGCGAGCGGCTGAACCTGACCTTCACGGCGTCTTACCTCACCGAGAACGGCTTCATGCCGAGCGTCGAGGGCGAGTACGTCTTCGGCGAGAAGTCGAGCGGCGCCTTCTACGGCGCCTGGATCGACGACAAGAACATCGACCCCGACGACCCGTCGACCCCCTTCAGCTCACAGCGCTGGGCGCTCGGGCTGCTCCACGAGCAGTACCTGCCGTACGACTTCCGCTTCGTGGTGGACGCCCGCTTCTTCTCGGACAACCTCTACGCGTTCGACTTCGAGAAGTACTCCGACTTCCGGCGCGACCGCTTCGTCGAGTCCCAGGCGTTCCTCGAGCGGCGCTTCGGACCGCTCGACCGCTACGGCTTCTTCGGCGCCGTCCAGTACGCCGAGGACCAGCAGAACCCCGACGACCAGGACCGCGACGAGTTCCTGCTCCAGCGCATGCCCCAGCTGCACCTCTCGGGCGTACCGCAGCGGCTCGACCGCGTCGTCCCCGGGCTCGTGGGGTCGTTCGACGTCGACTACGTGAACTTCTGGGCGCGCGAGTCCGCCGACGACGTCTTCGGCGACACGCCGTTCTTCAACGATCCGGCGTCCCCGAACTTCAACCCGCTCGTGACCGACCAGTTCGTCGACACGGGCATCGACGCCATTCCCGACGGCGACGAGCGCAACGAGAACGGCGACATCGTGCGGGCGGACGGCACCGTGGAGCTGGAAGACGGCGCCGTGGTGTCCTTCGAGGAGTACGCGGCCTCTCAGCCGGGCGGCGGGGGCACCGTCACGTCCGAGCAGTTCCTCGCCGCGCTCGACGGGAGCCGCGACGACTTCCCGATCGGGCCGGAGCGCGACGGCGAGTTCGAGGAGGGCGAGCCGCTCTCGGACAACGGCCACCGCATCTTCGTCAACCCGCGCCTTTCGTACCCGATGCGGCTCTGGGACGCGGTCGAGGTCAACCCCGAGCTCGGCTACCACGGCACGCTCTACCAGACGGACAACCTCGGCTACGAGGACCGCCACCTCTTCACCGCGCAGCTCGACGTGCGCACCCGGCTGCGCCGCGCGATCGGGCTCCCTTTCGGCGGCGGCAACGCCCTCCACGTGCTCGCGCCCTACGTGAACTGGACCGGGGTCACCGACGAGTCGCAGACCGACAACCCGCTCTTCACGCCGCAGCCCGTGCCGATGCAGGACCGCGTGCGCCACCTGGCGCTGATGAACCTCACGCGCGACACGGCCGACCGGATCGAGAGCGTGACCGCGTTCACGCTCGGGACGAGCAACCGGGTCTACGTGCCGCGCGAGGACGCCGAAGGCACGCGGCTCTTGGCGGGCGTCGACCTCGCGTTCGTGTGGGACTTCGAGGACGAGGGCTTCCAGGGTCTCCTCCTCGACGGCTCCGCCTGGCCGCTCCCGCGCGTGCGCGCGCGCGTCAACTTCGGGTACGACATCGACGAGAGCGAGGTCTCCGAGGGCCTCTTCGCCGTCGCCTGGTCCCACGAGGAGGGACACGACCTCGGCATGGGCTACCGCTACGTCAAGAACGCCCCGCGCTTCTTCGAGGCGTTCCTGTTCGACGACGAGCGTTTCGACGACTTCGAGGAGGGCGTCACCTCCATCAGCCAGATCTTCCTCTTCGCCCGCTGGGCCGTGACGCGCAACTGGGCGCTCACGTACCGCATGACGTACTCGTTCGAGGAGTCCTTCTTCCTCGGCAACGAAGCCGCGGTCGAGTACATCTCCGGCTGCGGCTGCTGGGCGGTCCGGGTCGAGGTCGAGGACGAGCGCACGCGCGGGGTCCAGTTCAACCTGCGCTACCGCTTGATCGGCCTGGGCGACGACACGGTGCGCCCCTTCCAGTCCGGCCGCCGCTCGCGCCAACAGCGTTTCGAGGAAGAGGAACTCTGAGCGCGCCGAGGCTCCCTTTGCTCCGCCCCAGCCAGGAAGAGTTCGTGAGGCTCGCCGAGCGCGGCAACCTCGTGCCCGTGGTGCGCGAGCTCGCCGCGGATCTCGACACCCCGCTCTCGCTGTTCCGCCGCCTCGACGACGGCCGCACGTCGTTCCTGTTCGAGTCGGTGCAGGGCGGCGAGAAATGGGCGCGCTGGAGCTTCATTGGGACCGGCGCGCGCGCGGTGTACGTCGCGCGGGACGGCGAGGCCGTGTGGCGCGAAGGCGGCCAGGAGCGCCGCGTTCCGGTCCCGGACGATCCGCTGGAGCCGCTGCGCGAGCGGCTCGCCTCGCTGCGACCCGTGCTGCCGCCGGCGCTGGGGCTCCCGCGCTTCGCGGGCGGCGCGGTCGGCGCCGTCGCCTGGGACTGGGTGCGCTGCGTGGAGCGCATCCCGGACGAGAACCCCGACGAGCTCGGCTTCCCCGAAGCCTGGTTCGTGCTGCCGGAGACGGTCGTCGCCTACGACAACGCGCGCCACGTGGCGCTCGTGATCCGCGAGGTCGAGCTCGCGCCCGGAGACGACCCCGCGCAGCGCTGGCGCGAGGCGCGCGACGCGGTCGAGCGCACCGTGGCGCGGCTGCGCGAGCCGCTCGCGTTCGAGCCGCATCCCGCGGTGCGCGCGCCCATGCACGTCGACGCCAACCTCTCGCGCGACGCGTACCACCGCATGGTGAAGCGGGCGAAGGAGTACATCGAGGCGGGCGACATCTTCCAGGTGGTGTTGTCGCAGCGCTTCCGGCTGCCGCTCCAGGTCGACCCGTTCCTGATCTACCGCCACCTGCGCCGGATCAACCCGAGCCCCTACCTCTTCTTCGTGCGGCTCGACGGGCGCATCCTGATCGGCTCGTCGCCGGAGATCCTCGTGCGGATGGAGGGCGGCCGCATCGACCTGCGCCCGATCGCCGG
>DATAGA010000194.1:0-7497 GCA_036257215.1 Myxococcota bacterium | reverse complement strand
CGCCTTGCCGCGGGGGGGCGTCGTAACGCCAAGCAGGCGTCTTGAGCCCCTCGCTGAGCGCCGACGCACCCGGCGTGGCGCGCCTTGCTGGGGGGGCGTCGTAACGCCAAGCAGGCGTCTTGAGCCCCTTGCTGAGCGCCGACGCACCCGGCGTGGCGCGCCTTGCCGGGGGGGCGTCGTAACGCCAAGCAGGCGTCAGCCGAACAGGGAGAGCTGGCCCGTCTCGCTTGCGCCGTCGGTGCGGCGCCGGCCACCCCGACGCGTTCGCGCCGGCTCCGCCGCGGGCGCGCGCGCGAGGCCGGGTCTCGCCGCCAGGAGCGGCCGCCCCACGCGAGCCAGCGGCTGCAGGAGCCCCTCCTCCTCGCCGCGGACACCCGGCCGGTAGATCGCCCGCGCGCGCGCGTACTCGAGGATCTCGAAGTACAGCCGGCGGAAGCGCAGGCCGTGGTTGAAGTGGCGCAGGTGCGCGAGCTCGTGGCAGAGCGTGTTGACGAGGCTCGAGTAGCGCAGCGGACGGCCGGTCACGGCGTGGCGCAGCCGGATCCGGATGGTGCCGTCGGCGAAGCACACGCCGTAGCGGCGCTTGACGTTGGGACGTTCCGCCTCGATCGCGCGGTAACGCAGGCCGAAGCGCAGCGCGAGGACGCGGGCGTCGGCGTCGATCCTCGCGAGCAGCTCGTCCGCGCTCTGCCGATCCAGATGCAGGCCCCCGCGGCAGGATGTCGCGACCGCTCCGGCCGGGCAAGCGGGGTATGCTGAGCTCCGTGCCGACGGAGCTTCCGCTCTTCCCGCTCTCGCAGGTGGTCCTCTTCCCGCGGGTGCGCGCTCCGCTCCACATCTTCGAGCCGCGCTATCGCCAGATGATGCAGGCCGCGCTCGCGGGGGCGCGCGTCATCGGCATGGTGACCGTGCCGCCCGCGCACCACGCCGAGATGGCGGGCGATCCGCCGCTGTTCGACGTCGGCTGCGCGGGCTTCGTCGAGGCGTGGGAGCGGCTCTCCGACGGCCGCTACAACCTCGTCCTCCACGGAACCCAGCGCTTCCGCATCGTGCACGAGGCCCCGCGCCCGGCGGCGCGGCTGTACCGCGTCGCGGACGTGGAGCTCCTCGCCGACGAGCCCGCGGAGGACCCGAGCGGCGCCATGGCGGCGTCGCGCGGGCGCGTACTCGAGGTCTTGAGCCGGCTGCTCCAGCAGAGCGGCGGCTCCGCCGACACGTCGCGGCTCGCGACCCTCGACCACGAGACGTTCGCCAACACGCTCTGCCAGATCCTCGGGCTCGCTCCCGAGGAGAAGCAGGGCCTGCTCGAAGCGTCTGGAGCCGGCGCGCGGCTCGACGCGCTCGAAGGACTGCTCCACTTCCACCTCGTGCGCCGGCGCCAGCCTTCGGGCAGCGGCTCCGAGGCGATCCACTAGCGGACGCACCCGCAGCGCCCGCGCGCCGTGCGGCGCGGCTGTACGCGGATCGCCACGCGCGTCCCCGCAAGCGCGCTGGGCGGCGTGAGCGGCCCGCCCGACGCGTCCCCGCAAGGGCGCTGGCGGGTCGTCGAAAAACGTCGAAAAAAGTAGAAAGAAGTCGAATCGAGTCGATGCATCGAGATTTCGGATCGCGCTCATCGGCGCCTCCGACACCCTCGCGCACCGCGCCAAGCCGCCTCAAGGGTGGCGCCGAAGCCCGCGGAAACGCGCGGTGATCCGCCCCACAAACGAGAGTTCTCCGTCGCTGACGCGGCCGCCGAAGGCGAACCGCGCGCGTGTCGGGCCGTTCGCCCCGCAGCCGCAGGTCGGCGTTGCGGACGGCTTGGACGCGTGGTCTACTCCCGCTCCGTTGATGGGACGGTCTCCGGGGAATCCACCCCAGGATCTGCGGAAACCGCCGGGAATTCGAAGCAGGTCGATGTCTCACCCCCCGTCGATCTGGGACGGCGTTTTGCGCCGGCTCCAGAGCGAGCTACCGGCTTACGCGCTCGAGGCGTGGATCCTCCCGTTGGAGGTCCGCGACGCACCCCACGCGCTGCAGCTGCGCGCGCCGAGTGCGTTCCACCGGGACCGCGTCGCGGCGCGCTACCTGCCCGCGATCCGCGACGCGCTCGCCGCGGAGCTGGGCGAGGCGCGGCCAGTCGAAGTCGCGCTCGCGCGCGCGAACGGGCATGCGGCCACCCCGCCCTCGCGCGCGAGCGCGCCTGCACGGTCGCCCGCGCCGGAACGGAGTGCGCCGCGCCTGCTGGTCCGAACGGTCGACTCGCACCGCGAGGCGGGCGGATGCCCCGGCGCGGCCCCCCCTTCGCACGCGAGCCGCCCGTCCGGCCCGGCGCCCGAGCGCGAGCTGCAGCGCGCGCTCCCCTACTCGTTCGGGACGTTCGTCGTCGGGCCGAGCAACGCGCTCGCGCGCGAGGCGGCGCTCGCGGTCGCGCGGGGCCAGCGCCTCGCGCCCGGGCCCGTGCTGTTCGAGGGACCGGAGGGCGTCGGCAAGACGCACCTCGTGCGGGCGATCTACGCCGAGGCCGCTTCGCGCAGCCGCGCGGTCTACGTCTCGTCGGAGACTTTCACCACCGAGCTCCTGCGCTCGATCCGCGGCCGCGACACCTCCGCCTTCAAGCGCCGCTTCCGCGAGGGCTGCGAGCTGCTCGTCGTGGAGGACGTGCAGTTCTTCGCCGGGAAGGCCGCCACCCAGCTCGAGCTCTTCCACACGCTCGAGCACCTGCGCGCCGTCGGCGCGCCCGTCGTCCTGACCGCGGACCGGCTGCCCGGCGACATCGCTGACCTCGACCCGCGGCTGCGCTCCCAGATGGCCAGCGGGCTCGTCGCGCAGATCGAGCCCCCCGACGCGACGCTGCGCCGGGAGATCCTGCGCGCGAAGGCGGCCGCGGGCGGAGTCCACCTGCCCGACGACTGCCTCGAACGCCTCGTCGACGCGGTGCGCGGCAGCGTGCGCGACCTCGAAGGCGTCCTGATCCAGCTGGTGGTGAGCGCGGCGCTGCTCAAGCGCGGGATCGACCTCGACCTCACGGAGTCGGCGCTCCGCAAGCTCTGCCAGAACGCCGCCGGGGACGGGCCGCGCCGGGCGCTCGACGTCGCCACGGTGCTCGAGGTCGTGAGCGGGTTCTTCAACTTGAAGCCCGCGGACCTGGCGTCGCGCTCGCGACAGCGTTCGGTGCTCGTCCCGCGCCAGCTCGCGATGTACCTGAGCCACAAGTACACGCGCTCGAGCCTTCCCGAGATCGGCCGCGCTCTCGGCCGCGCCCATCCGGCGGTGCGCAACGCCGTCGACATGGTGGAGCGCGCCGTGCTCGAGCGCGCGCCGCTCCGCTACCACGTCGAGGAGATCGCCGCGCGCCTGGACCAGCGCGCGAAGGGGGGGCGTTGCGGGGGATGCCCGCCGCAGGCGCGGTAGGGCGCGCCTGCGGCGGGCATGGCGCCATGCGCGCTGGCGCGCGCGACCGCGGAAACGGGGGGAGCCCGAGCTAGCGGGTCGGCACTCCCGCGCGCTCGCGGTTGCGCTCGGCCTCGAGCCGCCATCGCGTCGGGCCGGAGAGCTGGCGCTCGACCTTCGGCTCGAGCGACGGCGGGTCCTGCGCCGGGTCGTCGAAGCGGCGCAGGACCTCGTACGTGGTGCTGCGCTCGATCGGCACGCGACCGATGTCGCGGATCAGCCGCCGCATCTCCTCGGCCGGGAGGTTCTCGCCGTGCTGCGAGCCCGACTCGCGGCTGATGGACTCCTCCATCAGCGTGCCGCCGAAGTCGTTCGCGCCGGACATGAGCGCCACCTGGCCGAGCTTGGGGCCCATCTTCACCCACGACACCTGGACGTTTCGGATCCAGGGGCGCAGGAAGAGGCGGCCCACGGCGACGAGCCGCAGGTCCTCGGCCGTGCTCGCGCCCGGGCGGGCGCCGAGGTGGTTGAACAGCACGTTCTTCTCGTGGATGAAGCCGAGCGGCACGAACTCGGTGAAGCCGCCCGTCTCCTTCTGGAGCTCGCGGAGCAGTGCGAGGTGCGCCGCGACGTGGCGCGGCTCCTCGATGTGCCCGTACATCACCGTCGACGAGGATCGCAGCCCCACCCGGTGGGCCGTCTTCACGATCTCGACCCAACGCTCTGTCATCAGCTTGCGCGGCGAGACGATGCGCCGGATGGAGTCGTCGAGGATCTCGGCGGCCGTGCCCGGGATGGTGCCGAGGCCCGCCTCCTTCCAGGACCGCAGCAGCTCCTCGAGCGAGAGCCCGCTCGAGAGGTGCGCGTGGTGGATCTCCTCGGGCGAGAAGGCGTGCAGGTGGAGCGCCGGGAACTCGCGTTTCAGCGCGACGATGAGTTCCAGGTAGTAGCGGTGGTCCTTGCGCGGGTCGATGCCCCCCTGGATGCACAGCTCGGTGGCGCCGCGCGCGAGCGCGTCCTTCGCCTTCGCGAAGATCGCCTCGACCGAGTGGTCGTAGGCGTCCTCCTCGTCGCGGTGGCGCGCGAAGCCGCAGAAGCTGCAGCCGACGTAGCAGACGTTCGTGAAGTTGATGTTCCGGCACACGACGTAAGAGACGTCGTCGCCCTTGTCGGCGGCGCGGGCGAGGTCGGCGGTGCGAAGCAGCGCGTGGAAGGCGGGGCCCTCGGAGCGCAGCAGCCGCTCCGCGTCGCCCTCGCCGAGCTCGCGTCCCTCGAGCGCCGCGTCCAGGATGCGCGCGACCGCGGGTTCGACGTCGGCGTAGAGGCGCTCGAGCATCAGGCGGCCTCCAGGCCCGCTGCAGGGAGAGCGTAGCCGTCCGGGCCGACCCGGCGCAGCGCCGCCTCGCGCACCGCCGGCTCGAAGAACGCGGGGTCGCGCAGGTGTCGCGGGTAGACGGGAAGCCGTTCGACGAGGCGCGCGCCCGCGCCCTCGGTGCGGCGGCGCAGCTCGAGCAGCGTCGGCCAGGGAGCCTCGGGGTTGATGAAGTCCAGCGTCACGGGCGAGACGCCGCCCCAGTCGTTGGCGCCCGCCGCGAGGAGGAGCTCGAGCGCGTCGGGCGCGAGGTTGGGCGGCGCCTGCACGTTCGCGTCGGGGCCGAGCGCCAGGCGCGCGAGCGCCACCCACGCCGCCACCTCCTCCAGCGAGAGCGGGGACGCCCAGCGCATCCGGGTGCCGGGCTTCGGGTGGAACGGCTGGACGATGCACTCCTGGATGTGGCCGTAACGGTCGGCGAGGGCGCGGATGGCGAGCAGCGTGTCGATCCGCTCCGCGGGCGTCTCGCCGATCCCGAGCAGGAGGCCGGTCGTGAACGGGATCTTCAGCTCGCCGGCCTCTTCGTGCATGCGCAGGCGCACCGCCGGCTCCTTGTCCGGCGCGTACTGGTGCGCCATGCCCTTGCCGCGCAGACGCGCGCTCGTCGACTCGAGCATGAGGCCCATCGACGCGTTCCAGCGCCGCAGGCGCGCCATCTCGTCCGCGGAGAGGATCCCGGCGTTCGTGTGCGGCAGCATGCCGGCCTCGAACGCCAGCTGGCACGCCTCCTCCAGGTACTCGGCCGTGGTGCGCTTGCCGCGCGCGGCGAGCCAGGTCCGGTAGGAGCGGTAGGCGAGCTCGGGCTTGTCGCCGAGGCAGAAGAGCGCCTCGATGCACCCGGTGAGCAGGCCCCCGCGCACGACGTCCGCCACCTCCTCGAGCGTGTAGGTGTGGGCCTCGGGCGAGTCGTCGGTCTTCGCGAACGTGCAGTAGGCGCAGCGGTCGCGGCAGAGGTTCGTGAGCGGGATGAAGACGTTGCGCGAAACGCTCACGACGTCGCCGTGGCCGCGCCGCCGGCTCTCGCGTGCGCCGTCCAGGAGCGCGCCGCGCACCGACGCGTCCGCGATCGAGCCCGCCAGCCGCTCGCCGGCCGCGCGCTCGAGACGCCCGCTCTCGAGCGCATCGCGCACGAGCCGCTCGGCGTCGTCCACTGCCAGGAGCGCGTCCGTCACCGCTCGCCCATCCGGAGAACTTAGGGGACGTTCCACTTGCCGTTTCGTCGGGGGACGCCCCGCGGGTGTCGGCTAGTGGGACGTCCCCTGAGCTCCCGTCTCGTCGGCGATGCCGATCCAGGTGCGGAGCTGCGCGGGGTCGGTGCGGTGCAGGAAGTCGCCGACGGGCTCGCCGCCCGCGTGCTCGCGGATGGCGCGAAAGAGGCCCACCAGGGCCGGCACCATCTTCTCGCCCGAGAGGCGCGCGTAGAGCGGGTGCGCGAGCCGCGTCCCCTCGCGCGAGCCCCCCACGAGGATCACGTGGTCGTTCTTGCCGTAGCCGTAGATGCCGATCTCGGCGGTGGGCGGGCGGGCGCATCCGTTCGGGCAGCCCGTCACGCGCACGACGGCGTCGACGTCGCCGTAGCCGGCGGCCTCGACCGCGTCGACCCACGACGGCAGCACGTTCTCCGCGTCGGTCATCGCGAGCCCGCAGGTCGGCTTCGCCGGGCACGCCATGGAGTTGGCCCGCACGAGCGAGAGCGGCCGCGACGGGCCGACGCCGAACTCGTCGAGCACGCGCTCGAGCGCGGCCCGGTCGACGACGTCGCACAGGAGCAGGTCCTGCTGCGGCGTGAGCTTCACCGTCACGCCGAGGCGCTCGACCGCCGCGCGGACCGCCTGGCGCTGCGCGCCCTTGAGCCGCCCGTTCTCCACCGACATCCCGTACCAGCTGCCGCCGCCGCGCTGCGCGTTCCAGCCGAGGTGGAGGCGCATCGGCGGCATCGGGGCGGGCTGCGCGTCCTCGAGCGCGATCCCGAAGCGGCTGCGCAGCTCGGCCTTCACGACGTCGACGCCGAGCCGGCGGATCGTGTACTTCCAGCGGGCGAGCCGCCGCTCGCGCCGCTCGCCGTTCTCCTTCTGCAGGACTGCGATGGCGCGCGTCGCGTCGACGACCTGGTCGCGGCGCACCCGGCCCAGGTAGAGCCCGAGCAGCGGCGCGGTCGTCGGGTTGTTGTGGGTCATCCCGAGCCCGCCGCCCGTGTAGAGGTCGAAGACGGCGCCGTCGGCGCCGAGCGGGACGAAGCCGACGTCCTGCGTCAGCACGTCGATGGAGTTGTCGTCGGGGTGCGCGACGCCCACCTTGAACTTGCGCGGCAGGTACTGCGGCCCGTAGATCGGCTCGACGTCGTTGATCGGGGCGCCGAGCGTTCCGTCCTCGTCGCAGAGGAACGCCTGGAAGTAGCCCGAGCTCTTGGGCGCGAGCTCCGACGCGATCCCCTCGGCGAGCTCGCTGGCCCTCGGCTCGAAGCGCGGGTCCAGGTCGTCGACGGGCGACGTCATCACGTTGCGGCTCACGTCGCCGCACGCCCCGAGCGTCGCCTCCTGTCGGTAGTGGCGGTTCAGGTGGCGCACGAGCGGAGCCAGCTTCGGCCCGTACACGTGGTGGTACTGGATGCCCTGGCGCGACGTGATGCGCAGCGTCCCGTCGGCGAAGCGGTCGGCGGCGTCGTCGAGTGCGAGCCACTGGGCCGGGGCGAGCTTGCCGCCCGCCGGCAGCTTGATGCGCACCATGAAGAAGTAGTCGTGCGTCTTCTTGCC
>DATAGA010000180.1:0-1578 GCA_036257215.1 Myxococcota bacterium | reverse complement strand
GAACGGCTCGCTGGTTGCCCGGATTCGGCGGCCGTCCTAGACTCCCCGCCCAAGCCGACATCGGCTGGAAAGGTGCATGGATCTCTTCGTCGGGGCGGTCTGGGGGGGACGTCTCGCGAGCTTGAACCCGTTGGCGCTGATCGCACAGGCGTCATGGGTCGTTCAGCTCGTCATGCTCCTCCTCGCCGCGTTCTCGATCTTGTCGTGGGCTGCGATCGTCTTCAAGTGGCGCGAGCTGCGCGGCGCCTCGGAGGACGACGAGGCCTTTCTCGAGGTGTTCCACGAGGGCACCTACGAGCAGGCGTACCGCGCGGCGCACGACTGCGACCGCGGTCCGCTCCCGGCCATCTTCCTGGCCGCCCACGCCGAGCGCGTGCAGATGCAGAAGTACGCGGGCCGCAAGCCCGACGCGCCGCTCGACGAGTCGCAGGTCGAGCGCATCGCGCGCCGCATCCGCTGGGCCGCCTCGGAGGAGGGCCGGCGCCTCGAGTCGCGCCTCGGCCTGCTCGCGACCACCGGCAGCTCGACGCCCTTCATCGGCCTCTTCGGCACCGTGATCGGCATCATGGACGCGTTCGAGAACATCGGGCAGGCGGGCAGCGCCAGCCTGGCGGTGGTCGCGCCCGGCATCGCCGAGGCGCTGATCGCGACGGCGATCGGCCTCTTCGCGGCCATTCCCGCCACGATCTTCTACAACATCTTCGTCGCGCGCCTGCGGGAGATCGAGGCCTCGATCGACCTCTTCACGCACGAGCTGGAAGAGGACCTGCGGCGCGAGAGCGCGCAAGCCGCGCCGGTGGCTCGCGCGGCCGGAGTGTAGACGTGGCCGGGCGCGCCGAGCGCGGCCACCGCGCGTTCTCGGAGATCAACGTCACGCCGTTCGTCGACGTGATGCTGGTGCTGCTCGTGATCTTCATGGTGACCGCGCCCATGCTCGAGCAGGGGATCGACGTCGACCTGCCGGAGACGACGACCCAGCCGCTGCAGATGCGCGAGGAGCCGCTGATCCTCTCCGTGAAGAAGGACGGGACCTATCACCTCGCGCGCACGGCCGTGCCGCTCGAGGAGCTCCAGCCGAAGCTCCAGGCCATCTTCGCGGGCACGGACGAGCGCGAGATCTACCTGCGCGCGGACAAGGACGCGCCCTACGGGACGGTGGTGAAGGCGATGGCCGCCGCGCGCCTCGCGGGCGCGAAGACGGTGGGGATCGTCACCGAGCCCGAATGAGGGAGCCGTGTTCGAGGCGGTCCTGCACGACGACGACGAGCGCGAGCGAGCCTTCCGGCGCGCTCTCGCGCTCTCCGTCGGTGCGCACCTCGTGCTGCTCGGGCTCGCGTACGTGAACCCCTTCCACAGCCGCTCCTACGAGCTGCCCGCCGGAGTCATCGACGTCTCGCTCGTCGCGGCGGTGCCGAGCGCGCAGGCGGCGGCGCCGCGCGCGGCGCCCAGGCCCGCGCCGCCCAAGCCCGCTGCGAAGCCGAAGCCGCCGCCGAAGGAGGCCGCGAAGCCGGTGCCCCCGCCGGAGGCGCCGCAGGTGAAGGCGGACAAGAAGCTGCTCCCGAAGGAGGCGGTGCAGGA
>DATAGA010000152.1:0-19248 GCA_036257215.1 Myxococcota bacterium | reverse complement strand
GACACGGAGAGCGTGCGGAGCAATGACATGGCGTTCGGACTCCGGCCCCGCGGCGGCACCCCCCGGCACCGCTCTGCGGGTCCACGGAAGCTCTGACGGAACGGGATCGGTGGACATTCGACCCCGCTGGAGGCGCAATTTTGGGCTCCCTGCGGGGCTGCGCCCCGGCGGCCCGGCCGACGCCCCCGCGCGCCGGGCGCTCTAGGGCACTGCAACGGCTGTGCCGCTCGTCACCCCCAGGGTACGCGAGCCACGCCTTACGCGCGCGCCATGCCCTCCAGCGCGGTGGCCGGGGCGCGCCCGAGGCGCACGTCCGGCGCGCCGAGGCGGGCCGCGTCGGCAGTCTGATCGTCGCGCTGCGCCTGACTGTCGCGCTCGGCCCGAACGCGCGCCTCGTAGTGCGCGACCTCGCGCTGGCGGTCGAGCTCGCTCCAGCCGAGGACCTCGCCGAGCAGCTCCGCCGCCTCGCGCGCGCAGGCGGTGCCGCGGTGGAAGGTCTCGATCGAGATGCGCGTCCGGCGCGTGAGCGCGTCGTCGAGGTGGAGGGCCCCCTCGTGCGTGGCCGCGTAGCGGATCTCGATCGCGAGGTGGTCTTCGGCGCCGCCCAGCGGGCGCAGCCACTCGCGGCGTGCGAGCGCCGGCTCGATCAGCTCGGGCAGCCGGGCGCCGTGGCGCTGGAGCAGCCGCTCCACTCGCGCCGGCTCGAGACCCCAGTCGGCGGCGAGCCTCTCGCGCCGGTTCCAGAGCGCTTCGTAGCCGTCGGCGCCGACGAGGGGAATCCGCTCGGTGCACGAAGGCGCCACCGCGCCGGGCAGGCTCCGCGCGGCCGCGTCGATCGCGTCGCGCGCCATCACGCGATAGGTCGTGTACTTGCCACCGGCCACCGTGAGGAGGCCCGCGACGGACTGCGTGACCGCGTGCTCGCGGGAGAGCTTGCTCGTCTCCTCGGATTCGCCGTGGAGGAGCGGGCGCAGCCCGGCGTACACGCCTTCGATGTCGTCGCGCCCGAGCGGCTGCGCGAGCACGTGGTTCACCCGTTCGAGCAGGTAGTCGATGTCCGCGCCGCTCGCGGCCGGATGCGCGAGGTCGAGGTCCCAGTCGGTGTCGGTCGTCCCGACGATCCAGTGGCGGCCCCACGGGATCACGAACAGGACGCTCTTCTCGGTGCGCAGGATGAGGCCGGTGTCGGCGTGGAAGCGGTCCCGGGGCACGACGAGGTGGATCCCCTTCGAGGCCCGCACGCGGATCTGCCCGCGGCCCGCGAGCGACTGCACGCGGTCCGTCCACACGCCGGTCGCGTTCACGAGCTGGCGCCCGCGCACGACGAGCTCGGCCCCGCTCTCGAGATCCACTGCGCGCACGCCGACCACGCGTTCGCCTTCGCGCACGAAGCCGACGGCGCGCACGCTGGTCGCGAGCGCCGCGCCGTGCAGCGCCGCCGTGCGCGCGACGGCGAGCGTGTGGCGCGCGTCGTCGACCTGCGCGTCGTAGTAGAGCAGCCCCCCGCGCAGCGCGTCGCGGCGCAGGCCCGGCGCGAGCGCCAGGCAGCCGCGCCGCGAGAGGTGGCGGTGCCGGGGCAGCGCGCCCTCGCCGCCGCGGGCGCGCGCGAGCGCGTCGTAGAGCGCGAGCCCGGCGCCGACGTAGGCGCGCTCCACGAGCGGCGTCTGCAGCGGGTAGAGGAAGCTCACGGGCCGCACGAGGTGCGGGCACAGCCGTCCGAGCAGCAGCGAGCGCTCGCGCAGCGCCTCGCGCACGAGCGCGAAGTTGCCCTGCTCGAGGTAGCGCAGGCCGCCGTGGATCAGCTTGCTCGAGCGGCTCGACGTGCCGGCGGCGAAGTCGCGCTGCTCGAGCAGCGCGACCGAGAGGCCGCGCGTGGCCGCGTCGAGCGCGGATCCCGTCC
This sequence comes from Myxococcota bacterium, assembly GCA_036257215.1. Lineage (GTDB taxonomy): Bacteria > Myxococcota_A > UBA9160 > UBA9160 > UBA6930 > DATAGA01. The sequence continues at coordinate 17,348 of DATAGA010000152.1, read as the reverse complement.
CGGTGACGCCGCCTCCGATGACGACGACGTCGAAGCGCTCGTCCGCCATGCGGGCGAGGGCGCGGCGGCGCTCGGCCGGGCCGAGCCGTGCGGCGTCGTCCATGGGCGCGGGAGCATAGCCGTCGCGTCTCGGCGTCCGGCCCGAAGGGCGCGCCGAGGCGCCCGACTCCCCTGCGTCACCCCGGGGGGTCAAGCGTTTCGGCGTTCCTGCCGCACAGCGCCGCGGCGTGGGTGGGGCGTCGCGCGAAGCCGGGGACCGGAGCGCGGGCGGGAGCCGTGTGCTGCCGCGGCCCGCGACCTGCGAGCCGCCGCCGCCCGCGACCTTCGAGCGGCCCGCCTTCGGCTCGGAGCTCTCCGGCCGCTTCCGCTTCCGATTGATGCGGCGTCTGGGCCGCGGCCGCTATGGGGCGGTGTTCCTGGCCCGGTGCCTCGACGCCGGCGCGGACGGCGCGCCGCCCGAGCGCGTCGCGGTGAAGGTGCTCTCGTCCGCGTCCGGCGCGGAGCGCGCGCTCCGGCGCGAGCTCGGCGCGCTCGTCGCGCTGCGACACCCGCGCGTGCCGCGCGTATACGACGGGAGCGGCGAGGGCCGCCGCGCCTTCTTCGCCATGGACGTCTACGACGGCGGCAGCCTGCGCGACCGCATGCTCGCCGACGCGCGCCCGGACGAGGACGAGCTCTGGCGGCTGCTCGAGCACCTGCTCGAGGCGCTCGCCGCGGCGCACCAGGCGTCGATCCTGCACCTCGACGTGAAGCCGTCGAACGTGCTCCTCGACGGCGGGGGCGGGTTCGCGCTCGCGGACTTCGGGATCTCCGAGGCGGCGCGCGCCGGCGGAGGCGGACGCGCGCGCGGCACGCCGGGCTACGCGGCGCCCGAGCTGCGCGATGGCGACTTCGCGGCGCTCGACGCGCGCGCCGACCTCTACGGCGTCGGCGCGACCGCCTGGTCGTACGCCTCCGCGACGGACCTCGCGCGCCGCGAGCGGGCCGCGGCGGCCAGCGGCAACCCGTCCTCCCCTCTGCCGCCGCTCGCCAGCGTGCGCCCCGATCTCTCGCCGAGTCTCGTCTGGCTGGTCGAGGGGCTGCTCGGCGCGGATCCCGAGCAACGCCCGGGCAGCGCCGCGGAGGCCCTCGCGCAGCTCCACGGGCTCGCCGGCCGCGCGGAGCCGCCGCGCGCCTCGCTCGGTGGCGCGGGCGAAGCGCTCTCCGACGCGTCGGTCGGCGACCTCGCGGCGCGTCTGGTCGACCCGGTCGCGCGAGCCGCCTGCCGCGACCCCGGCCTGCGCGCGCGCATCGTGCAGCTGGCGCCGGGAGAGCTCCTGTGCGCGCAGGGCGAGCGCTCCGATTGCGCGTTCCTGCTCCTGCGCGGCGCGCTCCTCGTCGAGCGCGACGGCCGCGCGCTCGCCCGCCTCGAGCGCGAGGGCGCGCTCGCGGGAGAGCTCGCAGCGCTCACCGGCCGCGCCCGCACGGCGTCGCTCTACGCGGAGGGCCCGACCTTCGTGTGCGTCCTGAACGCGGCGCAGTTCGAGCGGCTCGTCGCGTCGAACGCGGCGCTCGGCGTGCGGCTCCTGCGCTCGATGGCGGAGCGCTACGCGAGCTGAGCGCAGCGGGCTGCGCCATCCTCGCCCGCCATGCCCGCGACGCTCGCGGCCGCGTGGTACGCGGCGGCGCTCCTTCTCGGCGCCGCGACGGCGGCCGCCGAGACGGACGCGCCCGTCGAGAACGCGGCTCGGGTCGCGCAGGCGGCACACCCGCGCAGCGGCCGGCCGCGCCTCGTCCTCGTCGTCGCCGTCGACCAGCTGCGGCCGGACCGCCTCCACGCCCGTCTCCCGGGCGGGCTCGGCCGGCTCGTGCGCGAGGGCCGCTCCTTCGACGGCTGGCTCGAGCACGCCCTGACCGAGACGTGTCCCGGACACGCCACCATGCTGACTGGCCGCCACCCCGCGCGCCTCGGCATCCCGAGCAACGAGTTCTTCGACGAGGCCACCGGAGCCGAGGTCTACTGCGCCCACGACCCGAGCCCGGACGCGCGCGAGATCGGCGGCGAGGCCGGCCTCTCGCCCGCGGCGCTGCGAGCCGACGCGCTCGGCGACTGGCTCAAGCGCGCGGAGCCGGCGAGCCGCGTGTTCACCGTCGGCGGCAAGGATCGCGGCGCGATCATGCTGGGCGGCCGCCGGCCGGACGGCGCGTACTGGTACCGCATCGGCGTCCCGCCGCGGTTCACGACGAGCCGCTACTACCGCGCCGCGCTCCCGGCGTGGGTGGAGTCGTGGAACGGGACGCGCCCGCCGGAGGACGGCTTCCTCGCCGCCCTCCCCGCCGCGTGGGAGCACGGTGCGCCCGTACCGGGCGAGGTCGAAGACGACTTCCCCGGCGAGGGCGAGCGCTTCTCGCGCACGAGCCCGCACCCGCTGCGCTCGGACGACCTCGCCGAGCTCGGCGAGCGCCTCTTCGCGACGCCGCTCCTCGACGAGCTCACACTCGCGTTCGCGCAGCGCCTCGCGGTGGAGGAGGATCTGGGGCGCGACGCGGCACCCGACCTCCTGGCGCTCTCGCTCGCGGCGAACGACGTGGTCGGGCACACCTACGGTCCGGCGAGCCGCGAGGCCGCCGACGCGCTGCGGCGACTCGACGCCGCGCTCGGGCGCTTGATCGACCAGCTCGAGGAGCGCACCGACGGCGCGCTGGTCGTCGCGCTCACCGCCGATCACGGCGTCCTCCCGCTGCCCGAGTGGCTCGAGCGCACGGGCCAGGCGAGCTGCCCCGCGCCCGCGCCGCGCACGGGCGTCCTGCGCGTCGGCGCCGACGTCCTCGTCCGGCTCTGGTGGCGCCACGGCCCGTGGCTCTCCTGGCCGCGCGCGTGGCTCGCCTTCGCCGGCAGCCAGGGCCGCGTCGACCGCGCGCTCGCGGCGAGCCGCGGGCTCGCACCCGAGGCCGTGGCCGCGGAAGCGAAGGCCGTCCTCGAGGCGTGGCCCGCGGTCGCGCAGGTGTGGACGGCGGACGAGATCGCGGCGGGCGACGGCGAGCTGGCCGAGCTGTACCGCCGCTCGTTCGTGCCCGGTCGGAGCGGCGACCTCGTCGTGCAGCCGGCGCGCGGCTGCCTGATCTCCCCGTACGACACCGGAACGAGTCACGGCTCGCCGTACGACTACGACCGCCGCGTCCCGCTCGTCTTCTACGGCGCGGGCGTCTCGCGGGGCGCCGTGCCAGAGCGCGCTGCGACGGTCGACCTCGCCCCCACGCTCGCGGCGCTCCTCGGCGTCCCCGCGCCGCCGGACCTCGACGGACGCGTGCTTCCGCTCGCGCCGCGCTGAGCGCCCGCGCGCACGGACGGCGCTCGCGGCGCGTGTGGCACACTCCTCGCTTCATGACGCTCGCTCCCGCCGAGGCGCCCGCCCCGCCGGTGGACGCGTCGCCGGGCGCGTGGGCGCCGCTGCGGCGTCCCACCTTCCGCGCGATCTGGCTCGGCGGCCTCGCGTCGAACGTCGGCACCTGGATGCAGAACGTCGGCGCCGCGTGGCTGATGACCTCGCTCGCCCCGACGCCGCTCCTCGTCGCCCTGGTGCAGGCCGCGTCGAGCTTCCCTTCGTTCCTGCTCGCGATTCCGGCGGGCGCCCTCGCGGACGTGGTCGACCGGCGCCGGTTGCTGCTCGGGTCGCTCGCCTGGCTGACCGCTTCATCGGCGCTCCTCACCGCGCTCGCGTTCGCGGACCTCGTCACGCCGAGCGCGCTGCTCGCGCTCACCTTCGCGATCGGCGTCGGGAGCGCGCTCGTGGCACCGGCCCTCCTGGCGGTCGTGCCCGAGCTCGTCCCGCGCGAGGAGATCCCGTCCGCGGTCTCGCTGAACGGCATCTCGATGAACCTCGCGCGCGCGGCCGGTCCCGCGCTCGGCGGCGCGACCGTGGCGGCGGCCGGCGTCGGCGCCGCCTTCCTCGCCAACGCGCTCTCCTACACCGGAGTGATCGCGGCGATCGCGCGCTGGCGCCGCCCGCCGCGCGAGGGACGCCTCCCGCCCGAAGACCTCCTCGGCGCCATGCGCGCGGGCCTGCGCTACGTGCGCCACAGCCCGCCGCTTCAGCTCGTGCTCGTGCGCGTCGCGGTCTTCGTGCTGCCGGGGAGCGCGGTCTGGGCGCTGCTCCCGCTCTACGCGCGCGAGCAGCTGGCGCTCGGACCCGCGGGCTACGGGCTCCTGCTCGGCTTCTTCGGCGCCGGCGCGGTGACCGCGGGGGTCGCGCTGCCGACCCTGCGCGCCGCTCTCGGCGCCCAGCGTCTCACGACGGTGTCGGCGCTCGGCTTCGCGGCGGCGCTCCTCGCGCTCGGCGCCGCGCCCTCGCTCCCCGTCGCGGCGCCGGCGCTCGCGGTCGCCGGCGCCGGCTGGCTCGCCCTGCTGACGACGCTCTCGGCCGCCGCGCAGCTGGTGCTACCCGCGTGGGTGCGCGCGCGCGGGCTCTCGGTCTACCTGCTCGTGCTCATGGGCGGCATGGCGCTCGGGAGCGCCGCGTGGGGCGCCGGCGCCGAGTCGCTCGGCGTGCCGCGCGCGTTCGAGCTGGCCGGCGCGGCGGTGGCGCTCTCGCGCCTCTTCGTGTGGCGGCTGCGGCTCCCCGACGGTCCCGGCCCGGACCTCGCCCCGGCGCCGCGCTGGCCGGACCCCGAGCTCGGCATCGCGGTCGACGCCGAGCGCGGGCCGGTGCTCGTCACCGTCGCGTACGAGGTCGACCCCGCGGACGCCGACGACTTCGCGCGCGCGATGCGGGCGCTCGGGCGCATCCGAAGGCGCGACGGAGCGCTGCGCTGGGGCCTGTGGGCGGACACGGCCCGGCCCGGCATCTACCTCGAGTCGTTCGTCGTCGAGTCGTGGCTGGAGCACCTGCGCCAGCACGAGCGCATGACCGCCGCCGACCGCGCGGCGCAGGCGCAGGCCCGCGCGTACCACCGCGGCGCCGCGGAGCCGCGCGTCACCCACTACATCCACGAGCGCTTCCCGGACGAGGGGTAGCGGTCCGCGCCGCAGCGTCTTCAGCGGCGTCAGCGCGCGCCCGCGCCGATCGCGCTCCGCAGCGCGGTCTCGATCCGCTCGAGGGCCTCGAGCTGGCGGCTCTGGATCTCGAGCAAATCGCCCCACTCGCGCTGCTGGAGCTCGTCGATCTTCGCGTGGAGCTGCATGATCTCGAGCTCGGCCTTGAGGTTCACCTCGTAGTCGTGGCTCGCCTGCAGCCGGTCCTTCGCCGCCATCCGGTTCTGGCTCATCAGGATGATCGGCGCCTGGATCGCCGCGAGGCACGAGAGCGCGAGGTTCAGCAGGATGAACGGGTACGGATCGAACCCCTGGGGCCGCTCCACGTTGAACGCGATCCAGCCGAACAGGGTCGCGCCGAAGAGGCCGATGAACGTCCAGCTCCCGCCGAAGGTCGCGATCCGGTCGGCGAGGCGGTCGCCCGGCGTCTGTTGATCGTCGAACGCGGCGTTCGGGTCGCGCACGATCCGCTCGCGGCCGAGCATCCGGGCGAGCGCATGGCGCTCGCGCTGGCCTAGACGAGCGAGCCGGGCTTCGAGGTCGAGAACGGACATGGGGAGGTCCTCCGAGCCCTTCTGATAGCCTTTTCGACGGCCGACGCCGTCGTCCCGGCGCGGAGGCGACATGAGAGAGCGCGCACTCGCCGCCCTCGGCCCGCTTCTCGGGCTCGCGCTCTTCGCGCTCGCAGCCTGGGTCCTGCACCACGAGCTCGCGGCGTATCACTACCGCGACGTGATCGGGCACCTGCGCGCGATCCCGTCGCGCGACCTCGCGCTCGCGCTGGCGCTCACCGCCCTCGGCTACCTCTCCCTCACCGGCTACGACGCGCTCGCCCTGCGCTTCGTCGGCAGCGCGCTCGACTACCCGCGCGTCGCCCTGGCGTCCTTCGTGGCATACGTCTTCAGCCACAACGTCGGGCTCTCGTTCCTCGGGGGCAGCGCGATCCGCTACCGGATGTTCACGAGCTGGGGCGTCACGCCCGGCCAGCTCGGAGCGGCGATCGCGTTCAACGTGCTCACGTTCTGGCTCGGGTTCCTCGCGCTGTCCGGCCTCGTCCTCGCGCTCGACCCGATTCCGCTCCCGGCTTCCTGGACGACGCCGATCGCGACGACGCGGCCGCTCGGCGTCCTCTTTCTCTGCCTCGTCGGCGCCTGGTGCCTCGCCAGCGCACTCGGCCGCCGGCGCACGCTTCGCCTGCGCGGATTCGAGCTCCAGCTGCCCGGGCCCGGCACGACCGCCGCCCAGATCGCGCTCTCCGCCGTGGACTGGACGCTCGCCGGCGCCGCGCTCTACGCGCTGCTGCCGGAGGCGCCGGGGCTCGACCTCCCGCGCGCGCTCGGCGTCTTTCTGCTCGCCCAGGTGGCCGGCCTCGCGAGCCACGTGCCGGCCGGGCTCGGCGTGTTCGAGACGGCGCTCGTCGTGCTGCTGCGGCCGTGGCTCCCCGGCGACGCGGTGCTCGGCTCCGCCCTCGCCTACCGCCTGATCTACTACCTGCTCCCGATGGCGGTGGCGCTCCCGCTCTTCGCCGCGTTCGAGGCGCGCGCGCGCAGCGGCGCGCTGCGCCGGGCCGGCAGCCGCCTCGGCGCCTGGCTCCCCGAGCTCGTCCCGCGCGCGCTCGCCGCGACGACGTTCGCGGCGGGCGTGCTGCTGCTGCTCTCCGGCGCGACCCCGGCCGCGCCGGGGCGCTTCGAGATCCTCGACCGGCTGCTCCCGCTGCCGGTGATGGAGCTGTCGCACCTGCTCGCGAGTGTGCTCGGCGTCGCGCTGCTCGTGCTCGCGCGCTCGGTCCAGCAGCGGATCGACGCGGCCTACGGCCTCACGCTCGCGCTGCTCTGCGCCGGCGCCGCGGCCTCGCTGCTCAAGGGCCTCGACTACGAAGAGGCCGCGATCCTGCTCGCGATGGCCGCCGCGCTGCTGCCGTGTCGCCGCTACTTCTACCGGCGCAGCGCGCTGCTCTCGCAGTCCTTCTCGCCCGCCTGGATCGCGGGCATCGCGGCGATCTTCGTGGGCGTCGTGTTCGTGCTCCTCCTCGCGCACCGTGACGTCGCGTACTCGCACCAGCTCTGGTGGCAGTTCGCCGCGGAGGGGCACGCGCCGCGCTCGCTGCGCGCGCTCGCCGCCGGCGCGGTCGCGCTCGGCGGCTACGGGCTCGCGCGCCTCCTGCGGCCGGCCGCTCCCCTGGCGGCGCCGCCGACGGCCGAGGAGCTCGACCGCGCGGAGAAGCTCGTCGCCGCCGCGCCGAGCGCGGAGGCCCATCTCGCCCTGCTCGGCGACAAGCGCCTCTTGTTCCACGAGTCGGGCGCGGGTCTGCTCATGTACGGCGTGCAGCGCCGCAGCTTCGTCGCGATGGGGGACGCGATCGGGCCGCGCGACGTGCGGCGCGAGCTGGCCTGGCGCTTCCGCGAGCTCGCCGACCAGCACGGCGGCGTGGCCGCCTTCTACGAGGTGAGCGCGGACGACCTCCCGATCTACCTCGATCTGGGGCTCGTGCCGCGCAAGCTGGGCGAGGAGGCGCGCGTCCCGCTCGCGGGCTTCTCGTTGGAGGGGAGCGCGCGCAAGGCGCTGCGCCACGTGCAGCGGCGCGTGACGCGCGAAGGGGCCCGCTTCGAGCTCGTGCCGCGCGAGGGCGTCCCGGCGCTGCTGCCCGAGCTGCGCGCGGTGTCGGACGCCTGGCTCGCGCACAAGAGCACGCGCGAGAAGCGCTTCTCGCTCGGCTTCTTCGAGCCCGACTACCTGCGCCGCTGTCCACTCGCCGTGGTGCGGCGCGGCGAGCGCGTGGTGGCGTTCGCCAACGTGTGGGCCCCCGAGAACCGCGAGGAGTGCTCGCTCGACCTGATGCGGTACGCGGAGGACGCGCCGAGCTCGTCCATGGACTTCCTCTTCGTCGAGCTCATGCTCTGGGCTCGCGACCGCGGCTACCGCTGGTTCGGTCTCGGCATGGCCCCGCTCTCGGGTTTCGAGCACCACCGGCTCGCGCCGCTCTGGAACCGCGTCGGCGCGCTCCTCTTCCGACACGGCGAGCACTTCTACAACTTCCGCGGGCTGCGCAGCTGGAAGGAGAAGTTCGACCCCGTGTGGGAGCCGCGCTACCTCGCCTCGCCGGGCGGGCTGACGTTGCCGTTCGTGCTGACCGACGTCGCCGCGCTGATCTCCGGTGGGGTGACCGGCGTCGTCACGCGTTGAGCGGCGCGCCGCCGCGCGCCGTCGAGGATGCGCGCCGCGAGCGCCTCGTAGTCTCCGTCGAAGTGGTGGCCACCCGCCGTGTGGATCCGCTCCGAGGCGGCGAGCGCCGGGTCGCGGCAGAGCGAGTCCGTCTCGTCTTCGCCGTAGAAGCACTGCACCTGCCCGAGGTCGATCCGCTCGAGCTCCGGGAGGACGGGCAGGGCGCGGCGGTCGGGTGCCCCGATCCACCCCGCGATCTGGAACTGGAACGGAGCGTCCGGCGCGAGGCCCAGGAGCGAGACCTGCACGACGCGCGCGCGCTCCCCGGCCGGCAGGCGGTTGACCGCGAAGGGCAGCACGCCGGCGCCGAACGAGTAGCCGACCAGGATCGCGCTCGGCGTGGCCCAACGCGCGCGGTAGTGCGCGAGGATCCGCGCGAGGTCGCGCGCGACGACGTCCGGCGCGCGCTCGTCCCAGAAGTAACGGAGCGAGTCGACACCCACGACCGGCACGCCCTTCGCGGCGAGGAAGCCCGCGACCTCCTTGTCGAGGTCGCGCCAGCCGCCGTCGCCGGAGTAGATCACGGCGAAGAGCGCGCCGGGCCGCTCGGCCGGCAGCTCGACGAGCGGAAGGTCGGCGAGCGCCGCGTCCGGCGACTCCTCGCGCGCGAGGAGCGGCTCGAGCGCCGCGACGAGGCGTGCGCCCGGGTCTGCGCCGCGCGCGCGCTCGACGCGCGTCCCCGTCGCGTCGGCGAGCGCGCGGACGGCGGCCGCGGGCTCGCCCGTCGCCGCGACGCGCAGCGATCCCGGGAGGTCCCCCTTCGGCGCGTACGCGAAGCCCCCGGTCGCGGCGGGCGTCGAGTCCGCTCCGGCGCACAGCGGAACGCGCGTCTCGAGAGCAGGTGCCGGATCCAGGAGCGCGGCGCCGCCGACCGTCGCGGCGGGCGCCTGCGCGAGTGCGGCGTACGCGAGCGCGGCGCCCTGGCCGACGCCGGCGACGAGCGGCGAGTGGTAGCGCGCGGCGCCGAGCTCGCGCTGCAGCCGCTGGGAGAGCGCCTCGAGCTCGGCGACGACGTAGTGGCAGCCGTCGTCGCTCGCGGCGAGCCCTCGGAGGTAGGCGTCGAGGTCCACGGCGACCACCGCCGCCCCGCGCGCGGCGAGCTGCGCGGCGGCGCGTTCGAGGCCGGGCGCGAGCCCGCCCCGATCGGACACGAGGACGACGAACGCCGTGGGCGGCGCGCTCGGGCGGAAGAGGAGCGGGTGTCCGAGGCGGCCCGCGTCGATCGGCTCCGGCGCGGGGAGCCGGGAGCACGCGAGCGCGCACGCGACGAGGGCGAGGATCGCCGGGAGGCCGGCACGCGGGGCGATCGCGGCGCAGCGCACGAGCCGTCACGGTAGCTCGCGCGGCCGGCGCGAGGCGGCGCGGTGTAGCATGCGCGCGTGGAGGAACCGGCGGCCCGCCAGCTGGCCGACGCGGGCGCGCCGTCGTTCGCCGCCGTCGCCGCGCTGCCGCGCGTGAGTGCGTCCGAGCGCGCGGCGATGCTCGCGGGTCCGCGCGACCGGGAGCGCCACCGCGAGCTCGCCGCGGGGCTCCCCGCCCTGCACGCGGTCGAGGTGGGCGGCGCCGCGCGCGCCGCGGCCGCGCCCCCGGCGCAGCTGCGGGTCGCCGCCTGGAACGCCGAGCGGGGCGTCTCGCTCGCCGGCGCGGCGGCGCTGCTGCGCGCCAGCGGCGCCGACGTCGCGCTCCTCTCGGAGCTCGACCTCGGGATGGCGCGCAGCGGCCAGCGTCACGTGGCGCGCGAGCTCGCGGCCGACCTCGGCATGGCGTACGCGTTCGGGGTCGAGTTCCTCGAGCTCGACCTCGGCGACGCGAGCGAGCGGGCGCGCTGCGCCGGCGCGGAGAACGAGGTCGGCTACCACGGCGGCGCGATCCTCGCCGCGGTGCCCTTCGCGCGGCCGGCGCTCGTGCGGCTCGACGCCGGCGGCGACTGGTTCGACGGCCGCCGCGGCGAGGCGCGCGTCGGCGGCCGCGTCGCGCTGCTCGCCACGGTGAACCTCGCCGGCGTCGGCGTCGCGCTCGCGTCGGTCCACCTCGAGAGCCACGCGGGTCCGGAGCTGCGCGATGCGCAGACCGCGGCGCTGCTGCGCGCGCTCGACGCGTACGCGCCAGGGGCTCCGGCCGTTCTCGGCGGCGACTGGAACACGCACGGGCTCCCGCTCGCCGCGCTCGAGGACCGCGCCGCGCTGCGCGCCGCGCTCGCCGCGGCTCCCACCCGCGTCGTCCGCCCCGTCCCCCACGAGCCGCTCTTCGCGCGCCTCGAGGAGGCCGGCTTCGAGCGCCACGCGTGCAACCTCGACGAGACGCCCACCGAGCGCCGTCGCAGCGAGGGCGGGAGCCGCCGCGGCGTGCTCCACCTCGACTGGCTGTTCGTGCGCGGGCTTCGCGCCGAGGAGTCCGCCGTGCTCGACGCGGTCGACTCGTGCGGTGTGGCGCTCTCGGACCACGAGGTCGTGACCGCCACGGTGACGCCTTCGGGCGGGGCGAACGGCCCCAGCGGCCCGCCGGCGCGCCGTGCGCGCCCGTAGACGCGCGTCCGCGCGCGCGCGGCGCGCGCTCGTCGCATGACGGCCGCATGAACGCGGCTTGAACGGCGCGTGAAGAACGTCGAGGCGCCCGCGCGGCGTGCGGCTACGGTGCGGTGTCTCAGGACGGCGGCGGTCGCCCGGCCGCGCCTCACGGGGAGTCGCCGTGCGCATCGCCTCGGTTGGACGTGCCTTGCCGGAGCACTACTACGACCAGGAGACCCTCCTCGCCGCGCTCAAGACGGCGTGGGGCGATCGGCTCTTCAACCCGGCGCGCCTCGACCAGCTCCACCGAAACGTGCTCGTCGGCGGGCGCCACCTGGCGCTTCCGCTGGAGCGCTACCGGGCACTGCGTTCGTTCGGCGAAGCCAACGACGCCTGGATCGAGTGCGCGCTCGTGCTCGGAGAGCGGGCCGTGCGCGAAGCGCTGACGCGCGCCGGGCTCGAGCCGCGCGACGTGCGTCATCTCACGTTCGTCACCGTGACAGGCGTCGCGACCCCGTCCATCGACGCCCGGCTCGTGAACCGCCTCGGCCTGCGCACCGACGTGAAGCGCACGCCGATCTTCGGGCTCGGCTGCGTCGCGGGCGCCGCCGGCATCGCGCGCGTCGCCGACGCGCTGCGCGGCTTTCCGGGCGACGTCGCGGTGCTGCTCTCGGTCGAGCTCTGCAGCCTGACGCTGCAGCGCGGCGACTTCTCGATCCCCAACATGATCGCGAGCGGCCTCTTCGGGGACGGCGCGGCAGCGGTGGTCCTGACCGGCGCCGAGGGGCCCGCGCGTGGGCCGCGCATCGTCGCCACGCGGTCGGTGTTCTACCCGGCCACGGAGCGCGTCATGGGCTGGGAGATCGGGAGCGAGGGCTTCCGCGTCGTGCTCTCGGGCGACGTCCCGCGCGTCGCGCGCGGGATCCGCAAGGACGTGGACGAGTTCCTCGCGTCCGAGGGCCTCGCCCTCGCCGACGTCGGCACCTTCGTGTGCCACCCCGGCGGCCCCAAAGTTCTGGAGGCCTTCGAGGAGGCGCTCGAGCTGCCGGAAGGGGCGCTGGAGCTCACGTGGAAGAGCCTGCGGGAGGTGGGAAACCTCTCGAGCGCCTCGGTGCTGCTCGTCCTCGGCGACACCCTCGCAGCGCCCGCGCCGGCACCCGGGAGCTACGGGCTCCTGCTCGCGATGGGACCAGGCTTCTGCGCCGAGCTGGTGCTCCTGCGGTGGTGAACGCGTACCTCGCCTTCCTGGCGCTGCTCGCGCTCGAGCGCGGGGTGGAGCTCGCGCTCAGCCGCCGCCACGCGTCCTGGGCGCTCGCGCGCGGTGGCGTCGAGGTAGGCCGGCGCCACTTCGCGGTGATGAAGCTGGTCCACGTCGCATTCTTCGCGGCCTGCGCCGCCGAGGTGCTGCTGCTCGACCGGCCGCTCGTGCCGCTCCTCGCGGCGCCGATGCTGGTGCTCGCCCTGGCTGCGCAGGGGCTGCGCTGGTGGGCGATCGCAGCGCTCGGCCCGCACTGGAACGTGCGGGTGATCGTCGTACCGGGGACGCCCGCGGTGACGGCGGGCCCGTACCGCTGGCTGCGTCACCCGAACTACCTCGCGGTGGTCGTCGAGGGCTTCGCCGTGCCGCTCGTGCACTCGGCCTGGTGGACGGCGCTGGGCTTCACGCTGGCGAACGCCGCGCTGCTCGCCGTGCGCATCCGCTGCGAGGAGCGCGCGCTCGCGCAGCACTGTGACTACGGCGCGCGACTCGGCGCGCTGCACCGCTTCCTGCCCGGGCGGGCGGCGGCGCAGCCGCAGCGAGCGGCCATCGAGGTCCGATGAGCGCAGAGGGGACGGTCGAGAGAGAAGCGGCGCGCGGCGCGGAGGCCCCGCCCGGCGGCGACGAGATCCTCGAGCGGCTGCGCGCGCTCGTGTGCGCGCAGCTCGGCAGGGACGTCGCGGTCGCGCCGGAAAGCTCGCTCGCGGCCGACCTCGGTCTCGACTCGCTGCAGCTCCTCGAGCTCGCGGTCGAGCTCGAGAACGACTTCCGCGTCGCCCTCGAGCCCGAACCCGACGCGCCGCTCGAGACCGTGGGCCAGGTAGTGGACCGGATCGCGCGCGAGCTCGCCGAGCGGAAGGCGTCGGCGTGAGCGCCGCACCCGCGACGCTGGCCGACCTCCTCGCGCATGCAGCCGGCTTCGAGCGGGGCGTGCGGTTCCTCTCCGCTGCCGAAGACGACGGTCTCCGCCTCGGCTACCGCGCGGTGCACGAGCGCGCGCGCGCAGTGGCGGGCGCTCTGCAGGAGCGCGGGCTCGCGCCGGGGCAGCGCGTGGCCATCGTCCTTCCGACGGGGCCCGAGTTCTACGACGCCTTCTTCGGCGCGATCCTGGCCGGCCTCGTTCCGGTGCCGCTCTACCCGCCCGTGCGCCTCGGACGGCTGGAGGAGTACCACGAACGCACGGCCGCGATGCTGCGCGCGTGTGGCGCGCGGCTCGTCTTGACGGACCGGCGCGTGCGCCGCCTGCTCGGCGAGGCCACTGCGCGCGCGGGCGGCGTCGCCTGCGAGCTCGTCGCGGCGCTCGAGGCGCGCCGCCCCCGGCCCGTGCCGCTCGCGCCGGACGACGTGGCCTTCGTGCAGTTCTCCTCGGGCACGACGGTCGCGCCGAAGCCCGTGCAGCTCACGCACCGACAGGTGCTCGCGAACGTCGCCGCGATCCGCGGCGCGATCCTCGAGGCCTGGCCGGAAGGGCCCGAGCTGACGCACGTGGGGGTCAGCTGGCTCCCCCTCTACCACGACATGGGGCTCGTCGGCGCCGTCCTCGTCGCGCTCTCGCGGCCGGGCGAACTCGTGCTGATCCCGCCCGAGCTGTTCGTCGCGCGGCCCGCGGTGTGGCTGCGCGCGATCTCGCGCTGGGGCGGGACCACGAGCCCGGCGCCGAACTTTGCGTACGCGCTCTGCGCCGAGCGGATTCGGGACGAGGAGCTCGTCGGCGTCGACCTCTCCTCCTGGCGCATCGCGCTGAACGGGGCGGAGCCCGTGACTCCCGCCGTGCTCGAGCGCTTCATCGAGCGCTTCGCGCCGTACGGGCTGCGGCCGGAGGCGCTGACGCCGGTGTACGGACTGGCCGAAGCGACGCTCGCCGTGACGTTCAGCCCGCTGCGCGAGCGCTTTCGCCACCGCTGCTTCGCGCGCGACGCGCTCGTACGCGAGGGCGAGGCACGGCCCGCCGCGAGCGGCCAGCCGCTCGCGAGCCTCGGGCGGCCGCTGCCGGGCTTCGACGTCCGCATCGCCGCAGACTGCGGCGAGCCGCTCGCCGAAGGACGCCTCGGGCGCGTGCTCGTGCGCGGGCCGTCCGTCATGCAGGGCTACCAGGGGCTGCCGGAGGCGACGGCCGCGGCGCTGCGCGGCGGCTGGCTCGACACGGGCGACACGGGCTTTCTCCACGGCGGCGAGCTCTACCTCTACGGGCGCACCAAGGACCTGCTCGTCCTGCGCGGGCGCAACCACGCGCCGCAGGACGTCGAGCAGGCGCTCGACGACGTCCCCGGGGTGCGCGCGGGCTGCAGCGCCGCTGTGGGGCTCCTCGCGGCCGACGGAGCCGGCGAGGAGCTCGTGCTCTTCGTCGAGCGCGTCCGCGACGCGCAGGTCCCCGACGCCGTGCTCTCCGAGCGCGTGCGCCGCCGCGTTCTCGAGCGCACCGCGCTCGCGCCCGCCGCCGTCCACGTGCTCGAGCCCGGAACGCTGCCGCGGACGTCGAGCGGCAAGATCCGGCGCGCCGAGACCGCGCGTCTCTTCCAGGCCGGCGAGCTGCAGCCGCCGCAGCGCGTCCGCGCCGCCGCGCTGCTGCGCGAGATGCTGCGCTCCCGCCGGGCCTTCTCGCGGGGTGCACGTGCGCGCTGACCTCGTCGTCGCGGGCGCAGGCCCCGTCGGCCTCGCGACGGCGGTCCACGCTCGTCTGCGCGGTCTCTCCGTCGTCGTGCTGGAGGCGCGCCACGCGCCGCTCGACAAGGCGTGCGGCGAGGGCCTGATGCCCGAGGGCGTGGCGTCGCTCGCGCGGCTCGGCGTACGGCTGCCGGACGGCGTGGGCCACGCGTTCGTCGGCGTGCGCTACGTCGACGGCGACGTCGTGGCGGAGGGCCGCTTCGGCGCGGGCGAGGGCCGCGGCGTGCGGCGCACGGCGCTCTCCGAGGCGCTGCGGGCGCGCGCGTCGGAGCTCGGCGCGACGCTGCTCGAGCACACGGCGCTGCGCGGCTTCGCTCGCGCGGGGGACAGCATGCGCGTCCGCACGAGCGCCGGACCCCTCGAGGCGCGACTGCTCGTCGGGTCCGACGGCCTACACAGCTTCGTCCGCCGCGCCGCGGGCCTCGAAGGACGGCCGTCCCGGGCGGCACCACGCCAGGGGCTGCGCCGCCACTACGCGATCGCGCCCTGGAGCGACCTCGTCGAGGTGCACTGGGCGCGCGGCGTCGAGGCGTACGTGACGGGCGTGGCCCGCGACGAGGTTGGCGTCGCGCTGCTCTGGCGCGGCGGTGCGGCGCGCTACGGCGAGCTGCTCGCGCGGCTCCCGGCGCTCGCCGCGCGACTCGCCGGCGCGCGGCCGTCGAGCGCGGTGCGCGGCGCCGGGCGCTTCGATCAGCGCGTGCGCGCGCGCACCGCCCCCGGCCTCGCGCTCGTCGGCGACGCGGCGGGCTACGTCGATCCGCTCACCGGCGAGGGGCTGAGCCTCGGCTTCGCCTGCGCGGAGGCACTCGTCGAAACGTTCGCCGCGGGCCGCCCGCTCGAGGTCTACGAGCGCTTCTGGCACGCGCACAGCGCGACGCTGTTCCGCATGACGCGGCTGCTCCTGCTCGTGGCGGCGTGGCCCGCGCTCCGGCGTCGGGTGGTCCACACGCTGGCCGCAAGGCCCGATCTCTTCGACCGGTTCCTCGCGATCATCGCGGGCCAGGCGCCGCTGCGCGCGCTCGGGGTCGACGGCGCCCTCGGGCTGGCCCGGGGGCTCGTCGGCTGACTCACGGTGCTCCCAGCGTTCCCACCGCCTCGACGGCGACGTCGACGAATCGGTCGACCCGCAGGACGAGCGTACTGTAGTCGACCATGCCCCAATCCACGTACGGGACGCGGAACGCGGAGGACACCGCGATGTGCCGCGGGTCGGGCGCGCTCAGCTTCGCGGGGATCGCGAACGGCCGGCTCTGCCCGTGAAGCGACAAAGTGCCGCGCAGCACGACGTCGGCGCTCGACGCGTCCCGGCGCGACACGTCGAGCGACTCTGCGCGGAAGACGATCGTCGGATACTTCGCGCTCTCGAGCACGTCGCGGTGCATGTTGGCGTCGCGCCTCGCGGAGCCGGTCTCCGCGCTCTTGGCGTCGAGCACGATCTCCCCGCGCGCGCTGCCGGCATCGGGATCGAAGCGCAGCTCGCCGCTCGAGAGCCGAACGCTGCCCTCGGCGGTGTGGAGCGTCGCTCCGAGCGTGAAGCGCACACGCGTCGTGTCGGGCTGGAACGCGAGACTCCGCTCGGCCGCGCTCGCGATCTGCGCCAGCGCCAGAGCGGCAAAGCCGGCGAGCGCGGCGGCGGAGCGCCCTATCCGAAGCGGCGTGATGCGCATGCGCCTGCGCCCTCCTCGAACGCGATCGCGACGGTAGCCGGCCAGCGCTCACTCGCTCGCTCGCAGCGCGTGCGTGGTTCAGCCGGCATTCATCTCTGGTGGCCATGCTGCCCGCGGCTGCGAGGGAGGTGCTGCGTGACGACGTCGGCGGCCGGACCGCTCTTCGACTGGCGCCAGCGCGGCGTCGCGACGGCGCTCGGAGTGCTGAACCACGTGCTCTTCGGCGCCGGCGTCGGCTGTATGATCCGCGGCCTCTACACGGGGCTCTGCTCCGGCACGGGTCCGCTGCACGGCCCGGTGGCCTGGCTCGCGAACGTCGCGCTGGCGCTCCACTTCCCGCTCCTCCACTCGTACCTGCTCACGCCGGCCGGGCGCGCCCGGCTCGCGCGCGTGGTGCCGGCGGGCCTCGGCCGCGAGCTCGCCACTACGAGCTACGCGACCGCCGCGTCGCTCCAGGTGCTGCTCGTCTTCGCGCTGTGGTCGCCGTCGGGCATCGTGTGGTGGGAGCCCACGGGCGCGCTCCGCGCCGCCTTCGCAGCCGCGTTCGCCGCGAGCTGGCTGCTGCTCGCGAAGGCAATGTGGGACGCCGGCCTCGGCGTGCAGAGCGGCTCGCTCGGCTGGCTGGCAGTCGCACGGGGCCGCCAGCCCGCGTACGGGCCCTTGCCGCAGAGCGGTCTCTTCCGGGTGTGTCGCCAGCCGGTGTACCTGGCGTTCGCGCTCACGCTCTGGACGGGCCCGGTGTGGACGCCGGATCACCTCGTCGTCGCGCTGCTCTGGACGGGCTACTGCGTCCTCGGCGCGCGCGTGAAGGAACGGCGCTACGCGATGGTCTTCGGCGAGGAGTTCAAGGCGTACCAGCGGCGCGTCGGGTTTTGGTGGCCACGTCTCGCGCAGCGAGATCGCTCGAACCGCCTCTAGCGCTCTCGGAACGCTCCGCACGCGGATGTCCCGCGCGCGCGCCCACCCGCTACTCTGCCCCGGTGGCGACCGAGACCCCGACGTTCCTCGCGCGCCTTCGC
>DATAGA010000118.1:0-2904 GCA_036257215.1 Myxococcota bacterium | reverse complement strand
CGGATCGCTGCGCATCGGCATCCACGTGCAGGGCTTCGCCGGAGGCGGCAGCGAGAGCTTCATCAACAACGACACGGAGCTCGTGCCCGAGCCCGGTACTTTCGCGCTCGTCGGGATCGGCCTCGTCGGCCTCGCCGCGGTTCGCCGCCGCTCCGCCTAGCCCCGACCTCGCCCTCGCGAACGCCCCGGCCCCGCGGCCGGGGCGTTTGTATATTGGCGAGGTCGGGGGACGGCGTGGCGACGCGAAAAGCGAAGGGGCGCGGGGGCCCGAGGCGGGCGGGCGCGCGCAGTCGGAGCCCTCGGCTTCCGAGCCACGTGCGGCCGCTCGAGGTCGCCGTCCACGTCGAGGTCGATCCGAGCAACGGACCCGCGTTCTCGGGCGAGGTGAGCCAGCGGCTGCGCATCGCGCGCCCGACGCGCTCGATCGAGCTCCACGCCGCCGATCTGCGCGTCGCCCGGCCGCGGCTCGCCGTCGGCGGGCAGCTGCGCCGCGGGAAGCTCGTCGCCCACCCGGACGTCGAGCGGATCGAGGTCGTCTTCGCCGAGCCGGTTCCGGCCGGCGAGGCGGTGCTCGAGCTCGCGTTCGCGGGCAAGCTCCGCAGCGACCTGCGCGGCCTCTACGCCGCGCGTGCGGGCGAGCGCGAGTACGCGCTGACGCAGCTCGAGGCCGCCGACGCGCGCCGGTTCTTCCCCTGCTTCGACGAGCCTTCCTTCAAGGCGCGCTTCCAGCTCTCGGTCACGACGGGGACGCGCAACACCGTGCTCTCGAACGAGCCGGTCGCGAAGGTCGAGCCCCTCGGCGGCGGGCGCAAGACCGTCCACTTCGAGCCGACGCCTCCGCTCTCGACCTACCTCCTCGCGCTCGCCGTCGGCGAGCTCGAAGCGTCCGAGCCGGTTCGCTGCGGCGAGACCGAGATCCGCGTGTGGCACGTGCCGGGCAAGGGCGCGCTCACCGGCTTCGCGCTCGAGGCCGCGCGCGAGTGCCTCGCTCGACTCGAGGCCTACTTCGACCTGCCCTACCCGTACGCGAAGCTCGACCTCGTCGCCGCGCCCGACTTCGAGGCGGGCGCCATGGAGAACGCAGGCGCCGTCTTCTTCCGCGAGACACTCCTGCTCGTCGACCCGGAGACGGTGACGCTGCAGGAGAAGAAGCGCGTCGCGGAGGTCGTCTGCCACGAGCTCGCGCACATGTGGTACGGCGATCTCGTGACGATGGAGTGGTGGAACGACCTCTGGCTGAACGAGGCGTTCGCCACCTGGATGGCGTTCCACGTGGTCGACGCCTGGAAGCCCGAGTGGAAGATGTGGAACGACTTCCAGCATCACCGGGCCGCGGCGTTCTCGCTGGACGCGCTCGCGAACACGCACCCGATCTACACCGAGGTGCGCACGCCGAGCGACGCCACCGAGAACTTCGACGCGATCACGTACGAGAAGGGCGCGTCCGTCGTGCGCATGGTCGAGCGCTTCCTCGGCGCCGAGGCGTTCCGCGCGGGAGTGCGCGCGTACATCCGCGAGCACCAGGAGTCGAACGCCGTGGCCGCGGACCTCTGGCGCGCGCTCTCCGAGTCCTCCGGCCGCGACGTCGAGCCCATCGTGCGGCCGTGGATCGAGACGCCGGGCTTCCCGCTCGTGTCGCTGCGGCGCGCGCGCGCGAAGGGGACGGCGGCGCTCGGGTTCTCGCAGGAGCGCTTCCGCATGGAGGGCGGAGCGGGCGGCCGGCGCAAGGCCGACCCGACCTGGCCCATTCCCTGGGTCGGGCGCCTCGGTCGCCCCGACGGCGGGACGCGGCTCGAGCGCGAGCTGCTGGAGCGCAAGCGAGCGGTGCTGCCGCTCTCGGGCGGCGAAGCGCGCTTCGTCTACGGCAACGCCGACGAGGGCGGCTTCTTCCGCCCGCTCCACGACGCCGACGAGCTGGCGTTGCTCGCCGCGCACCGCGGCTCGCTCTCGGCCGTCGAGCGCATGGGGCTGCTGAGCCACCAGTGGGCCGCCGTGCGCGCCGGCCGCGCGCCGCTCGCGAGCTTCCTCGACCTCGCGCTCGCGTTCGGCGACGAGCGCGACCCGGACGTGCTGACGACGCTGCGCGGGCCGCTCGCGTTCTGCGTCGACCGCCTCGGCCGCGAGGCCGGTCCCGACGCCCAGGTGGCGCTGCGGTCGCGCATCGCTGCGGCGTTCCGCCCGGCGTTCGAAGCGCTCGGGTTCGACGCAGGCGCGCGGGACGACGACGACGCGCGGCTGCGGCGCGCGGCGCTGCTCTCGCTCGTCGCCGAGGTGGCCGAGGACCCGGCCGTCACGTCGGCCGCGACGGCGCGCTTCGAGCGCTACCTCGCCGACCGCAAGAGCCTCGAGCCGAACCTCGCGGACCCGGTCGTCGCCCTCGGCGCCCGCACCGGCGACGCCGCGCGCTTCGACGCGCTGCTCGCCGCCGCGACGAGCGCCCGCACGCCGCAGGAGCGCCGGCGCATGCTGATGGCGCTCGGCGAGTTCCGCGACCGCGCGCAGAGCGAGCGCGCCCTGGGCTTGACGCTCACCGACGCGGTCGGCACGCAGGACGTCGCGATCCTGCTGACGCGCATGCTCGGCAACCCGGCGGCGCGCGAGGCGACGTGGGCGTTCCTCAAGAGCCGCTTCGCCAAGCTGCGCAAGCGGCTCCCGCCGATGCTGGCGTCGCGCCCGATCGAGGCGCTGCCCGCGCTCGGCACGCGCGCCGCGCGCCGCGACGTCGCCGCCTTCTTCCGCGCCCACCCGCTGCCGACGGCAGCGCGCGCCGTGAAGCAGGCGCTCGAGCGCTTCGACCTCGACGCGGCCCTCGCGCAGCGCGCGGTGCCCGAGCTGCGGCGCTGGCTCGGCCTTCCGCCGCCGTCCCCGGCGAAGCGGGCCGCGCGCCGGCGCGCGCGCTAGCCG
>DATAGA010000085.1:0-6356 GCA_036257215.1 Myxococcota bacterium | reverse complement strand
CTGCGTGCCCTCGCAGGCCCCGCTCGCAGAGCTCGCGCCCTGACTACCCGAGCAGCGCCAGCAGCGCCTCGACGGGGCGACCGACGACGGCGCGCTCCCCGGCCACGAGGATCGGCCGCTCGATCAGGATCGGGTGGCGCGCCATCGCGTCGAGGATCGCCTCGTCCGTCGAGTCGGCCCCGAGCCCGGCCTCGCGCCACGCCGGCTCGCCCTGGCGCGCCCATTCCCGCGCCGGCCGTCCGAGCCGGCTGCGCAGCGCCTCGAGCTCCTGCCGGGTGAGCAGAGCCTCGAGGTAGCGGCGCTCGCGAAACGCGACGCCGCGCTCCTCGAGCAGCGCAACGGCCGCGCGGGACTTGGAGCAGCGCGGGTTGTGGAGCAGCGTCGGGAGCTCGGCCATCGATCGATGCTACGCCGCCGCGCGGAGCGCCCCACGCCGCGCTGGCCCCGTCCTAGCGCGGCGCCGGCGCCTTCTCCGTCGGGGTCACGCCCTCCACCGCCGCAGCGGGCGGCGCGAGCGCCGGCGGGCGCGGCGCGCGCAGGCGGAGCGCGAGCGCCTGGGCGCGGCGGCTCTCGTCGATCGACTCGGCCAGGATGCGGGCCGCCTCCTGGTCCGCGTGGAAGCCCATCGAGTTCTCGCTGCTCACGAAGTCGAGCCGCCACATCGCCTTCTTCTGCTGCTCGAAGAGCTGCGCGAGCGACTCGGGCGGAACGCCGACCGCCTGCGCCTCGCGGATCGCGTCGAGCATGTCCGTCATGGCGCCCGCGGCGCGCTCCATCAGCGCCTTCGTGCGGTCCTGAATGGTGTGCGCCTTCTCGAGCAGCTCCGCCTCGGGGACGTTGTGGCAGGTCTGGCAGGCGTCGTTCACGCCGAGGAGCGGGCTGCGCACCCAGTGCGAGCTCACCTTCATCGCGCCCTCGCGCTGATACGGCATGTGGCAGTCGGCGCAGCTGACGCCGCTCCTGGCGTGCACGCCCTGGCTCCAGAGCTCGAACTCGGGGTGCTGCGCCTTGTAGACCGGCGCGCCGGTCTCGCCATGCTTCCAGTCTTCGAAGGGCGATCCGTCGGGGAAGGTCGTCTCGTCCCAGAAGCGCTCGATCGCGTCCGCCGCGAGCCCGCGGCCCCACGGGAAGGTGAGGACCATCTTCGCGCCGCAGTAGTACTCGACGTGGCACTGGCCGCAGACGAAGGAGCGCATCTCCTGGCGCGTGGCGTCGACGTTCGGGTCGTAGGGCCGCTCGCGGCGTCCGGCGCGCCAGCGGCCGATGCTCGGGAGATGCGGCACCGGGTCGTCGCTTTCGGCGAGCGCCGCGATCCCGCGGACGAAACCGGGGCGCGTGACCCGGGTCTGCATCGTCTTCGGGTCGTGGCAGTCGAGGCAGCTCACGGGATGCGCTTCGCCGTCGCCCGGAGCGGCGGCGGAGCCGCCCGGGAAGAGCGGCGTCGACTCGCCCGGAGTCCCGTCCGGCGTCGCGAGGAGCGCCGCGTGCATCTCGGCGTACGGCTTCGTGCCGGCGATCTCGAAGCCGCGCATCACCGCGGGCCAGTCGAACGCGGCCGCGAGCTCGGCGGGCCCGGCGGGGCGACCCATCGCCTCGAGTCCGAGCCGCCGGTAGGTCGGGACGATCGACGCGTGGCAGTGCAGGCACGCTCCGCTCTGCGGCCGCTTCGTCACCCGCTCGGTGACCTCCTGGTCGACCAGCATGTACGCGTGGCCGTGCCGCTCGCGATAGTCGAGGCTGAAGGCGTAGCCGGCGTAGAGCCGCCGCAGCCAGGGGCTCTCGTCGAGCTTGCTGGCGGGCATCGCGCTCGACCCGCCGTAGCGGGTCATCGTCACGTCGACGGTGCGGCGGTAGCCGTCGAACTGGCGCGGCCAGTTCGTGCCCCACGGCACCGGGTCCGCCGTGCCTTCGTCGACCTCGACGAGCCGCACGAAGGGCCGGCCCGCCTCCTCGCGGTGCTCGAAGATCGAGACCAGCAGCGCCGTCACGCCGAACGCGGCGAGCGCGACGCCGACCAGGGCCGCGAAGAGCACCGCGCGGCGCGGCACCGGGCGCCGGTCGGGCTGCGTGGGATCGGCGCCGGTCTTCGGGACGTCGTCGCTCATCGCTCTCGCTCCGTCAGGCCGAACGCGCGGCCGGCGTGGCCGACGTCGCTGTGGCAGTGCGCGCACCAGAGGCCGTCGCTCCCGGCCGTCGTGGGCAGCATGGCGTGGACGAGGTCCGCGTGGCAATGGAGACAGGCGCCCTGCGTGACGCGCCGGTTCCGCGGCTTGATCTGGATCGGCTCGTGGAAGTCCTCGAGCGTGAACGCGAGCGAGTGGAAGAAGCCGTTGTCGGCCTTGACGGCCCACTTCCCCACCGGGTGATGGGGCAGGTGGCAGTCGTTGCACGTCGCCACCCGCGCGTGGCTGCTGGCCTGCCACGCGTCGTAGTGCGACTGCATCACGTGGCAGTTCGCGCACTCGCGCGGGTCGTCGAGCAGGTAGCTGAAGCCCTCTCCGTACGCGAACGTGAACGCGCCGACCCCGAGCAGCGACCCCAGCGCGGCAGCGAGGGCGAGCGTCCACACCCCGCCGCGCACGATCCCGCCTCAGCGGCGCCCGCGGCGCCCGTCCGGCTGCCCAGGCGACTCGATCTCGGCGAGCAGCTTCACCGCGCGGCGCAGGTCGCGCGTCTCGCGGCCGCCCGAGAGGCGCGCCACGAGGGGGGCGAGCAGCTCGCGCGCGTCGTCGCGCCGGCCGCTGTCGAGCCGGCGGCGCGCGAGCCCCGTGGCGGCCATGAGCTCGAGCGAGGGCGCGTGTTGCTCCCGCGCCGTCGCCAGGGCGGACTCGAGCAGCCCCTCCGCCTCGCGCTCCAGCGAGCGGCGCTCGTCTGCCGGCTTCGTCGGCGCCACCGCCAGGAGCACGCGCGCCGCGCCACAGGCGAGCTCGACGGTGTAGAGGCCGTGCTCGCGTCCCTTCGACTCGTCGAGCACAGCGCGCACGATCCGATGGGCTTCGTCGAGCCGACCGCTCATCACCTCCGCCGCAGCGAGGAGCAGGTTCGAGGTGGCGGGCAGCCGCCCACCGGTGGCGGCGTAGAGCTCAAGACCGCGCCCGAGGTCGGCGCGGCCTTCCTCCAGCCGGCCCTGCAGCACGAGCCCCCAGCCGCGCATGACCTTCGCGAAGGCGAGCTCCTGCGCGAACCCGTACTCCTCGGCCAGGCGGCTCGACTCGTCCGCGAGCCGAAGCGCCTCGGCCCACTCGCCGGCGGTCTGGTGCACGAGCCCCGTGCCGTAATGGGCGAACGCGAGCGTCAGCGGATGGCCGAGCTCCTGTGCCAGAGCGAGCCCGGCGGCTGCCGAGGCCTTCGCCTCGTCTGCGAGCCCGAGCACCTGGAGCGCCCAGCCCAACCACACGCGACACGCGACGCCCGGGTCGTAGCCGCCGTAACGACGCGCGTGCTCGGCGTGCTGCTCCTTTCGGTACAGCTCGAGCGCGCGCTCGAAGTGCGGGCGCGCCGGCGCGGGCGCGCCGGAGTGGAAGAGCGTCACGCCGTGTCCGTAGTGGGCCTGGACCTGCGCCACCGGATCGCCCGCCGCCGCTGCGCGCGCGAGCAGCTCCTCGCCGAGGGCGCGCGCCACGCCGAGCTCGCCCCGGACCTGGTGGTGCGACGTGAGACCGCGCAGCACGGGGAGCAGCTCGCGCTCCGCGCCGAGGAACTTGCAGAGCGTGCGCGCGCGGTCGTAGCTCGCGCCGACCTCCGGCGCGGCGTAGCCGCGCAGCGCCATGAGCGGGGCGGCGAGCGCGACGCGCAGGGCGAGCTCCGCCTCGGTGCGCGAGCGCGACGGGGCCAGCCGCTCGAGCAGGAGCAGCGCGCGCTCGAAGTGTGCGGCCGCCTCGCGGGGCGCGTGGCAGCGCAGCGCGGTGTGCCCCGCGGCCTCGTGGTACTTGGCGGCGCGCGCCCAGTCGTGGCCGCGCTCGAAGTGCGTCGCGAGCTGCGCCGCGATCTCGCCGGCGCGGGCGCCGTAGCCGACCTCCTCGCGCGCCGCGAGCGCGCGATGGAGGCGCACGCGGCGTGAGTCGGCAATGCGGCGATAGAGCACGTGGCTGCGCAGCGGATGGCGGAAGCGGTACCGACCCGAGAGGGTGCCGTCCGGCCACTCCGAGAGGCCCGCCGGCTGCAGGAACGCGCCGCGGGCCGCGAGCGCCTCGCACGCCTCCTCGGCTCCCGGCAGCGCGAGCTCGAGCGCGGCGGCGACCGACGCGACGCTGAACTCGACGCCCGCGACGCTCGCCGCGTCGAGCAGCCGGCGGTCTTCGGGGGAGAGGCGGTCGGCCTGCTGCTCGATCAGCTGCTGCACGCCTTCGGGGATCGACTCCGCTGCCTGGTCGGCGCTCACGGCGAGCCGCCAGCCGCCGGGATCCCGCACGACGAGGGCGTTCTCCAGCAGCTCGTCCACGACGCCCGCCACGAAGAGCGGCGTGCCGGCCGTCCGCGCGTGGAGAGCGGCGGCCAGCGGCAGGCGATCGGGCGCCTCGCCGAGGCGCAAGCGCAGGTACTCGGCGACGTCGCGCTCGGCGAGCGGCTCCAGCACGAGCTCCTCGCACTGGCTCTTCGCGACGAGCTGCTGCTTCAGGTCGCGCAGCGGGTGGCCGTAGACGATCACCTCCGAGGGCCGGTAGCTGCCGACGACGAGCAGCTGGGCCGGCTCGCGCCGCTGCGCGAGGCAGGAGAGGACGTCGAGCGTCGCGTGGTCGCTCCAATGGAGGTCCTCGAGCGCCAGGACGACGGGGTGGTCGGCCGTCGCGACGGCCAGCGCGTCGGCGAGCTCGCGGACCATGCGCTCGGCGGTCGAGCCGCTCTCCTCCGCCCCTTGCGTACCGGATGCTTCGGCGAGGCCGGGAAGCTGCTCGACCCAGCCCGGCGCGTGCCGGCGCAGCGCGGCCGCGAGCCGCGCCGCGCCGCTCTCGCGGCAGACCCGGCCGAGCGCCTCGAGCACGGGGAGGTACGGCTCTCCCTCGCCGTGCCGCTCCAAACACTGGCCGCGTGCGACCAGGACGTCGGCCCGCGTCTCGAGCTCGCCGAGGAAGCGGTCGAGCAGCGTCGTCTTGCCGATCCCCGCCTCGCCCGCGACGAGCACGATCCGGCGCGTCCCGTCGAGGCTCTCGCGGAACGCGGCGCGCAGCTGCTCCAGATCGGTGTCGCGTCCGACGACGAGCGAGGCGTGGGGCGCGCGCGACAGCTCGGCGGCTCCCTCGCGCGCGGCTTCCGCCTCTCCGAGGAAGCGGTAGCCCTTGCGGCCGACGGTCTCGACGTAGCGCGGGGCGGTCGCCTCTTCCCCGAGCGCCTCGCGCACCGCGCGCACGGCCACCTTCAACACGCCGCGCGTCACGACCGTGCCCTGCCAGACCTCTCGCAGCAGCTCGTCGCCGGGGACGAGGCGGCCGGGGCGCTGCGCCAGGTAGCGAAGGACCGCGAGGGGCCGCGGCTGGAGCGCGACCGGCTCGTCGCCGTCGTACAGCGCGCCTTCCGGGAGCTCGAGCCGGAAGCGCCCGAAGCGGATCTCCTTGCTGCGCGCCGCCATCCCGCCTCCTCGGCCCCGCGCGCCGAATCCTAACCCATCGCTAACCCCCGCAGCCTTCCGGCCTCACCGTACGGAGCCCAACCTGCGCCTCGACTCGCAGGAGGATCCGAGATGTCGTCACACAACGACGTGAAGGCGCGGACGGCCGACCCGCTCGCGGTCGCCCGCCAATACCCGTTCGAGCGCTCGTTCGTCGTGCAGCTCCGCAGCGACGCCGACCCCGCCGCCGGCGCGGTGTGCGGACGCGCCGAGCACGTGGTGTCGAGTCGCGCGGTCCTGTTCGACTCGCTGGCCGACCTCGCGCGCTTCTTCGCCGAGGCGATCGCCGCGGGCTCCCGCACGTTGCTGGTGCTCGGCCTGCTCCTCGCCAGCGCCGCCTCGGCCCAGCGCGCGCCGACGTGGAACGTGCCCATCGAGGAGCGCGACGTGGAGCTCGAGTCCGCGACGGCCAAGGGCGCGGTCGTCTACGTCGCGGGACGCGAGCAGGTCGACCCGGAGCAGGCGATCTACCGCGGCGTCGTCGCGGCGCTCCACGCCGTGAGCGGGGCCGTGCTCTGGGTCGGCGAGGGCGAGACCGCCACGGACAAGACCGGCGGTGCGACCTCGGACTCGACCCTCGGCCCGCTCGCGCTCGCGGACGGCGTCGTCGTGGCGGGCGGCGGGCGCGAGGTCACCGGCCCCGCGCTGGAAGGCGTGGTGCGCGCCTACGACCAGGCGACCGGGACGTTGCTCTGGGCCAAGCGCATCGCGAACGCCGAAGAGACGCAGGTCGCGGCGTCGGAGGGGATCG
>DATAGA010000600.1:0-9054 GCA_036257215.1 Myxococcota bacterium | reverse complement strand
ACCACGAGCACTCCGTCCGCCTCGCCCACGAGCGCCTTCACCGCGTTCTGCCGGTTCTGCGTCGCGTAGCAGATGTCGTCCTTGCGCGGGAGCTGGACGCTCGGGAAGCGCGCGCGCAGCGCGTCGAGGACGTCGCGCGTGTCGTCGACGGAGAGCGTCGTCTGCGTGAGGACGGCCAGGCGCTCGGGCGAGCTCGGCGCGAGCTGCTCCACGTCGTCCGGGGTCTCGACGAGCCGGATGCGTCCCGGCGCGTGGCCCATCGTGCCCTCGACCTCGACGTGGCCGGCGTGCCCCACGAGGACGAGCTCGTAGCCCGCGCGCGCGAAGCGCGCGGCCTCGACGTGGACCTTCGTGACGAGCGGGCAGGTGGCGTCGATCGTCCGCAGTCCGCGGCGCTCGGCGGCCTCGCGCACCGCCGGCGAGACGCCGTGCGCGCTGAACACGAGCAGCGAGCCCGGCGGGACGTCGACGGGGTCGTCGACGAAGACGGCGCCGCGCGCGCGCAGCTCCTCCACCACGTGGCGGTTGTGCACGATCTCGTGGCGCACGTAGACGGGCGGCCCGTAGCGCGCGAGCGCGCGCTCCACGATCTCGATGGCGCGGTCGACGCCGGCGCAGAAGCCGCGCGGGCTCGCGAGCAGGATGCGCACGGGCGGAGTCTAGCGGGCGCGCCTAGAATCGTCGGTTCGGAGGCATCGTCGCATGGCCGATCTCGAGACCTTCCGGCGCGACGTGCGGAGCTGGCTCGAGGCGAACGCACCTGCCTCGCTCCGGGGGCTCGGCAACGACCCGCTGCACGGGGCCTGGGGCGGCCGTCGCTGGACCTTCGCGAACCCCGACCAGAAGGTCTGGCTCGAGCGCGCCGCGGCGCGCGGCTGGACCGCGCCGACCTGGCCCACCGAGTACGGCGGCGGCGGCCTGCGCCCCGACGAGGCCAAGGTGCTGACGCAGGAGATGGCGCGGCTGCGCCTCCCCGCCCCGCTCATCGGCTTCGGCCTCACGATGATCGGGCCGACGCTGCTGCGGTTCGGGAACGAGGAGCAGAAGCGCGAGCACCTCCCGAAGATCTGCCGCGGCGAGATCCGCTGGTGCCAGGGCTACTCCGAGCCCGGCGCCGGCTCCGATCTCGCGTCGCTCGCGATGCGCGCCGTGCCGGACGGCGACGACTTCGTCGTCACCGGCACGAAGATCTGGACGTCGTACGCCGACCAGGCGGACTGGATCTTCTGCCTCGTCCGCACGAGCACCGAGGGCAAGAAGCAGGACGGCATCACGTTCCTGCTGATCGACATGGACGCGCCCGGCGTGTCGGTCTCGCCAATCCGGCTGATCAGCGGCTCGTCGCCGTTCTGCGAGACCCACCTCGTCGACGTGCGTGTCCCGAAGCGCAACGTGGTGGGACAGGTGAACGGCGGCTGGACCGTCGCGAAGGCGCTACTGGGCCACGAGCGCAGCATGATCGCGGACGCATTCGGCACGGGCGGCGGCGGCCGGCGCGAGACCCTCCCCGACCTCGCGCGCCGCTACCTCGGCGCGGACGGCGGCGCGTTGCCCGACCCGGTCCTGCGCGATCAGATCGCGCAGAACGAGATGGACACGCGCGCCTTCACGCTCACGGTGCAGCGCTCCCGGGACGCCGCGAAGGCCGGCCACCAGCCCGGGCCGGAGAGCTCGCTCTTCAAGGTCTACGCGACCGAGCTGAACCAGCGCCGCTACGAGCTGCTGGTGCGCACCGCCGGGCCGCAGGGCCTCGGCTGGGAGGGACCGGGCTTCGAGCCCGACGAGCTCGCGCGCACGCGCGACTGGCTGCGCTCGCGCGCGAACACGATCGAGGGCGGGACCTCCGAGGTGCAGCGCAACATCATCGCAAAGCGCGTCCTCGGCCTGCCGGACTGAACCCGGAGCCCCCGTGCAGCTCGTCCTCAGCGAAGACCAGGAACTGATCGCGAAGACCGCGGCGGACTTCGTCGCGGAGAAGTCGCCGATCGCGCGCGTGCGCGCGCTGCGCGACGCAGGCGACCCGACGGGCTTCTCGCGCGCGCTCTGGAAGGAGATGGCCGAGCTCGGCTGGGTGGGCATCCCGTTCCCCGAGTCGGTCGGTGGCGCCGGGCTCGGGCTCGCCGATCTCGCCGTCGTGCTCGAGTCGCTCGGGCGCACGCTCGCGCCCGAGCCGTTCCTCTCGACCGTGCTCCTCGGCGGGCGCGCGCTCGCGAAGGGCGGCAGCGCCGAGCTCCAGTCGGAGTGGCTCCGCCCCGTCGCGGCCGGCGACGCGATCCTCGGCCTCGCGCACCAGGAGCCGCGCGGCCGCTACGACCTGCGCCGCGTCGCCACGCGCGCGGAGCGCTCGGGCCCGGGCTGGCGCCTGCGCGGCGAGAAGATCCAGGTGCTCGACGGCCACGTCGCCGACGCGATCGTCGTGCCCGCGCGGACCGCGGGCGGCGAGGGCGACGCCGCGGGCATCACGTTGTTCCTGGTGCGCCGCGGGGCGCGCGGCCTCGAGGTCACCCCCCAGACCCGCATCGACCACCGCAACGCGTCGCTCGTTCGGCTCGACGGCGTCGAAGTCGGCGCCGCCGACGTCGTCGGAGAGGTGGACGCGGGCGGCGATCTGCTCGAGGTCGTGGTCGACGACGCGACCGCGGGCCTGTGCGCCGAGATGCTCGGCGGCATGGAGCAGGCGTTCGAGCTCACGCTCGAGCACCTGAAGACCCGCGTCCAGTTCGGCGTCCCGATCGGGTCGTTCCAGGCGCTGAAGCACCGCGCCGCCAACTGCTTCATGGAGATCGAGCTCGCGCGCTCGTGCGTGCTGGCGGCGACGCGCGCCCTCGACGGCGGCGACGCCGACGCCCGCCGGCTCGTCTCGCTGGCGAAGGCGCGCTGCTCGGACGGCTTCGTCCTCGTCGCGAACGAGGGCGTCCAGATGTTCGGCGGCGTCGGCATGACGGACGAGTACGACATCGGCTTCTACATGAAGCGCGCGCGCGCGGCGGAGCTCACCTTCGGGGACGCGGCCTTCCACCGCGACCGCTGGGCGCGCCTCGCGGGCTACTGAGCGTCGGTGAGCGCGGCCCCGCTCTCGCCCGCCGAGCGCATGCTGCGGGCGTGCCGGGGCGAGCCGGTCGACCGGCCGCCCGTGTGGCTCATGCGCCAGGCCGGGCGCTACCTGCCGTCGTACCGGCGCGCGCGCGCGGGCCGCAGCTTCCTCGAGAGCTGCAGCGACGTGGACGCCGCGATCGAGATCTCGCTCCAGCCCGTGGACGAGGTCGGCAGCGAGGCGGTCGTCTTCTTCAGCGACATCTTCGTCCCGCTGCTCGGGGCGGGGCTCGGCGTGCGCTTCGAGCCCGGGCCGGTGGTCGAGCGCCCGCTGCGCACGCGCGCCGACGTCGTCGCGTTCGCGCCGCGCGATCCGCGCGAGTCGGCGCCGTTCACCTTCGAGATCCTGCGGCGCCTGCGTGCGGTGCTCGAGCCGCGCGGGATCCCGCTCATCGGCTTCGCCGGCGCTCCGTTCACGCTTGCCTGCTACCTCGTGCGCGGGCGCGGCGACCCCGAGCGGCGCTACCCGGAGCTGCGCGCGATGTTCGAGTCGGAGCCGGACGTGGCGCGCGAGCTGCTGCGGCGCCTCGGCGCCCTCACGGCGGACTACTTGAACGCACAGATCGACGCGGGCGCGCAGGTGGTGCAGCTCTTCGACAGCTGGTGCGGGATCCTCGACGAAGCGACCTACCGGCGCTTCGTGCTGCCGGTCAGCCGCGAGATCGCGGCGGCCGTAGACACCGCCCGCGCGCCGCTGATCCACTTCGCGAGCGACGCGCCCCACCTCGTCGCCGCGATGCTCGACGCCGGGGCCGACGTCCTCTCCGTCGGCGCCTCGGTCGACCTCGCCGAGGCGGCGAAGCTCGCCGGCGAGCGCGCGAGCCTGCAGGGCAACCTCGACCCGGCCGAGCTCGCGCTGCCGCGAGAGCGCATCTTCGCGCGGGTGCGCGAGCTCGCGGCGCAGGCGGCGCCGGCGCGCGGCTGGATCGCCAACCTCGGCCACGGCTGCCTGCCCGACACCCCGGTCGAGGGCGTGCGCGCCTTCACCGACGCCGTGCGGGCGCTCGCGCCGTGAGCCGGGCCCGGCGCGCGCGGCCGGGACGGCGCGCGTGACCGACGCCGGCTCTACCGTCGAGGTCGTCGTCGTCGGGGCCGGGGTGGCCGGTCTCGCCGCGGCGCGCGCGCTCCAGGCGGCGGGTCGCGACGTCGCGGTGCTCGAGGCGGAGGACGTGCCCGGCGGCGCGCTGCGCACCGACGAGGTCGACGGCTACACCGTCGAGCGCGGGCCGAACGCGTTCCAGCTGAAGCCGCCGGCGGCCGCGTTCCTCGAGCGCGCCCGGCTCGCCGACGCGCTCGTTCCCGCCGGCCCCGAGGCGCGCCTGCGCGCCCTCTTCACGGGCGGCCGGCTCGAGCCCGTGCCGACGAGCGTGGCCGCGGCGCTGCGCACGCCGCTGCTCTCGCCGCGAGGGAAGCTGCGCGTCCTCGCGGAGCCGTTCGTCCCGCGCGGCGACCCGACCAGCGAGAGCGTGGCCGAGTTCGTCGCGCGCCGTCTCGGGCGCGAGGCGCTCGAGCGCCTCGCGGCTCCCTTCCTCGTCGGCGTCTATGCGGGCGACGAGACGCAGCTCGGGGCCGAGGCGGTCCTTCCGGCGCTCGTCGGCTACGAGCGGGCGCGTGGCTCGATCGCGCGCGGGGCGCTCGCCGCGGCGCGCGACCCGAGGCGTTCGCGGGGGCGCACGGGCTCGTGGTCGGCGCCGCGCGGGCTCGGCGGGCTCGCCCGCGCGCTCGCCGCGCCGCTCGGCGAGCGGCTCGCGCTCGGGAGCGCCGTGACCGCGCTCGCGCGCGACGGCGCCGGCTTCGCCGTCGAGACGGCCCGCGGTGTCCGGCTCCGCGCGCGCGGCGTCGTGCTCGCGGTGCCCGCGCCGGCCGCCGCCTCGCTGCTGCGGGCGCTCGATCGGGACGCCGCGGAGCTCCTCGACTCCATCGCGTACGCGCCGCTCGTGAGCGCCGCGCTCGGCGTCGATCCGGGGTCGGCTCGCGCACCGATCCGCGGCTTCGGCTTCCTCGTGCCGCGCGAGGCGGGCCTCGACCTGCTCGGCGTGCTCTACATGAGCCGCGTCTTCCCCGGCCGCGCGCCGCCGGGACGCGAGCTCCTCGCCGCGATGCTCGGCGGCGCACGCTGGCCCGGCGCGGTCGATGCCCCGGACGACGTCCTCGCGGCGCGGCTCGGGGCGGGCCTCGAGCGCACGCTCGGCCTGCGCGAGGCGCCCGCGCCCCTCGCGCTCACGCGCTGGCGCGCCGCCGTCGCGCAGCCCGGCCGCGACCACCCGCGGCTCGTCGCGCGCCTGCGCGAGCGGGTCGCCGCGCTCGGCCCGCTGCGTCTCGCCGGCGCCTACCTCGACGGCGTCTCGATCGCCGACGCCCTCGCGTCCGGCCCCCGCGCCGCCTCGGAGCTCCTCTAGGAGCGGGCGCCGGCGGCGCGGCGGAGGAGGGAGGCCAGGGCGGCGACCCAGGCGGGGTGGTCGTTCAGCGAGGGGACGAGGAGGAGCGCGTCGCCGCCCAGGCCGCGCCACTGCTCGCGGCCGCGCAGGCCGATCTCCTCCACCGTCTCGAGGCAGTCAGCGACGAACGACGGGCACACGACGGCGAGGCGCTTCACGCCCGCGGCGGCGAGCTCCGGCAGACGCTCGTCCGTGTACGGACGAATCCAGGGCGTGCGGCCGAGCCGCGACTGGAAGGAGTAGGACCACGCGTTCGGGGCGAGGCCGAGGCGCGCCGCGAGCGCGCGCGCCGTGGCCGCGCACTGCGCCCGGTAGCAGCGGCGGTGCGCGGGCGACGCGACCTCGCAGCAGTCCGGGCGCGCGAGGCAGTGGGCGCCGGTCGGGTCGCTGCGGCGCACCTGGCGCTCGGGCAGGCCGTGGAAGGAGAAGAGGACGTGGTCGGCGCCGAAGCCCGCGAGCGGCTCGCGCGCCACCGCGGCGCTCGCGTCGAGGAAGCCCGGGTCCGCGTGGAACGGCGCGAGCGCGCTCAGCGCGGGGACGTCCCACGACTCCGACGCGAGCTCGAACGCGCGCGCGAGCGCGGAGCCGCCGCTCGACGCCGCGTACTGCGGGTAGAGCGGCGCGACGACGACTCGCTCGGCGCCGGCCGCGCGCAGGCGCGCGAGCGCGCCGCGCAGCGAGGGCTCGCCGTACCGCATGCCTAGCTCGACGGCGAAGCCGGGCCCGAGCGCGCGGGCGACCGCCTGCGCCAGCGCGCGCGAGTGGACGAGCAGCGGCGAGCCCTCCGGCGTCCAGATCGAGCGGTAGGCGGCGGCCGACTTGCGCGGACGCCGCGGCAGGATGGCGAGCTCGAGCAGCAGCCGGCGCGCGAGGGCGGGGACGTCGAGCACGCGCGGGTCGGAGAGGAACTCGCGCAGGTAGCGGCGCACGTCGGCCACCGCGGGCGATGCCGGCGTCCCGAGCTGGATCAGGAGAACGCCCGTCGGTCCGGCGCTCACGAGCTCCGCCGGTGCAGGCCCCCGAGCCAGAGGGAGACGGCCAGGTAGTAGACGGGGAAGGCGAGGGAGACCTGGAGGAGCGGCTTGCGCAGGTCGCCGTCGGGATCGAGGAACGCCGCGGTCACGAGCAGGACCCAGATCGCGCCGCCGATCGTCGTCGTGCGCCGCAGCGCGTGCATGCGGCTCGGGTAGACGTACTTGAGCGGGACGAACACCGCCGCCGCGAGCGCGACGACGACCGCGGTCCCGACGTCCGGCGGCACCCCGAGGCCGAAGAGGTAGAGCGCGACGACGTTCCAGTAGGACGGCCAGCCGAGGAAGAAGTGGTCCTCGGTCTTGGCGTCCGTCTGCGCGAAGCCGAACGCACTGGCGAGAACGGGCGCGGCCGCGAAGCCCCAGTGGACCAGGCTGCCCGCCGCCACGAAGAACACGGCGGGCACGATCACGTAGTTGAGGTAGTCGACGATGTCGTCGAGCCTTCGCCCGTCGATGCCCGGCACGACCTCGGTGACGCGCGCCGCGCGGGCCAGGGTGCCGTCCACCGAGTCGATCGCGAGCGCGGCGAGCATGAGGAGCGCCGCGATGCGCAGGTCGCCGGCCCCCGCGGCGAGCAGGGCGGCGACGCCGATCACGCCGCCGCTCGCGGTGAGGACGTGCACGCCCCACGCCAGCGCCACGCGCTGGGGGGAGTGCCGTTCTTGTGCCGCCGAGCTCGTCACCGCACCTCGCTTCCGCCCCGCGCGGGCGCGGGGCACGCCGCGGCAGAGGATACCAGAGCCGCTATCTTCCTCGTGCGGGGAACGCAGCGACCGATCAGGGCTCGCACCGACCGCGGAGGCCGACGATGGCCCAGCCGGCGACCCGATCGCCGTACGAGCGCGCGAACGAGATGGTGGAGGTGCTCCGCCAGGGGCAGGACTCCTTCCTCACTACGCGCGCGGACGCGGTCGTGAACTGGGGCCGCAAGTACTCGATGTTCCTCTACCCGTTCGTGACGGCGTGCTGCGGCATGGAGTTCATGTCGGCAGCGGGCCCGCGCTACGACATCGACCGCTTCGGCTGCGCGCTACCGCGCTTCTCGCCGCGCCAGTCGGACCTGCTCATGGTCGTCGGCACGATCACGCACCGGCAGGCGCCCATCCTGAAGAAGGTCTACGACCAGATGGCGGAGCCGAAGTGGGTGGTGGCGTTCGGGGCCTGCACGTGCTCCGGCGGGCCGTACAACAACTACGCGACCGTCCAGGGGATCGACACGCTCGTCCCGGTGGACGTCTACATCCCCGGCTGCCCGCCGCGCCCCGAGGCGGTGCTCGACGGCCTGATCAAGCTCCAGGCGCGCGTGCAGGCCGAGAAGGTGCCCGCGAGCGGCCGCCACCAGGAGATCGAGGAGCTCCCGCGACCGGTCGTCGAAAAGCCGGTGCCGTGAGGGCCCGGTGAGCGACTCGTTCGAGCTGGCGGTGATCGGCTCCGGCCCCGGCGGCTACGTCGCCGCCATCCGCGCCGCGCAGCTCGGGCGCCGCGTCGCCGTGATCGAGGACGACCGCCCGGGCGGCGTGTGCCTCAACTGGGGCTGCATCCCGTCGAAGGCGCTCCTCACCGGCGCCGAGCTCGTCGAGAACCTGAAGAGCCACGGCGAGACGTTCGGCGTGACCGCGTCGGGCATCGAGCTCGACTACGGGAAGCTGATCGACCACAGCCGCCGCACCGCCGATCGGCTGTGCCGCGGCGTGCAGAGCCTGTTCAAGAAGAACCGGATCGAGCTCGTGCCCGGCCGTGGCCGCGTGGCCGGCCCGAACCGCGTGGACGTCACGGGCGCGAGCGAGCGCGTGGTCGAGGCGTCGGAGATCCTGCTCGCCACCGGGTCGGTCGAGTGGGCGCCGCCCGGCGTCGCGATCGACGGCGAGCGCGTCCTCACGTCGCGCGAGGCGCTCGAGTCGAAGCTCATGCCGGAGCGGCTCGTCGTGATCGGCGCCGGCGCCGTCGGCGTCGAGTTCGCCTACGTCTACGCGATGTACGGCGCGAAGGTCACCGTCGTCGAGATGGCGGCGCAGATGATCCCCGGCGCCGACCCCGAGGCGGCCGCCGTGCTCCAGCGCGAGTTCCGGCGCAAGGGCATCGAGGTGCGGCTCGGGACCCGCTTCGAGGAGCTCAAGACGAACGGCGCCGACGTGCGGGTGCTCGTCTCCGGGCCGAAGGGCGCCGAGGAGCTACGCGCCGACCAGGTCCTCGTCGCGATCGGGCGCCGCCCGCGCTCTTACGACCTCGGCCTCGACGCGGTCGGCGTCGCGCTCGACGCGAAGGGCTTCGTCATGGTCGACGCGCGCCAGCGCACGAGCGCGCCGACCGTCGCGGCCATCGGCGACGTGGCGGGCGGCCCGCTGCTGGCGCACAAGGCCTCCGAGGAGGGCATCGCGGCGGTCGAGTTCCACGCGGGGATCGCGCGGCCGCCGGTCGACCCGCACCACATCCCCGCCTGCATCTACTCGCAGCCCCAGGTGGCCTGGATCGGGCTCGGCGAGGCAGAG
>DATAGA010000597.1:0-3853 GCA_036257215.1 Myxococcota bacterium | reverse complement strand
TGAAGAGCACGTTCCCGCGCACGCGGCGCCCAGGGTATCCTACCCGCTTCGGCCGAGGGAGACGCGATGAAGTTCGGGCTCATGTTCGCGAACGCGGGACCGTTCGGCCTGCCGGACCGCGCGGTCCACCTGGCGCAGTCCGCGGAGGCGTGCGGCTTCGAGTCGCTCTGGACGGTCGAGCACGTAGTCGTGCCCGACGGCTACCACTCGAAGTACCCGTACGCCCCGAGCGGCCGCATGCCCGGGCCCGACCACATGCCGATCCCCGACCCGCTCATCTGGCTCACGTACGCTGCCGCGGCCACGACGCGCATCCGGCTGGCGACGGGCATCGTGATCCTGCCGCAGCGACACCCGTTCTACCTGGCGAAGGAGGTCGCGACGCTGGACCAGCTCTCGCGCGGGCGCGCGATCCTGGGCGTCGGCATCGGCTGGCTGCGCGAGGAGTTCGACGCGCTCGGCATCGCCTTCGAGGACCGGGCCGCGCGCGCCGAGGAGGCGTGCGCCGCGCTGCGGACGCTGTGGAAGGAAGGCGGCGCCGAGCCGTTCGCCGGCAAGTTCTTCCAGTGGGGGCCGGTGCACTCGAACCCGAAGCCCGTGCAGCGCGGCGGCGTCCCGATCGTCGTCGGCGGGCACGTGAAGGGCGCCGCGCGCCGCGCGGCGCGCGT
Organism: Myxococcota bacterium; assembly: GCA_036257215.1. Lineage (GTDB taxonomy): Bacteria > Myxococcota_A > UBA9160 > UBA9160 > UBA6930 > DATAGA01. The sequence goes on along the minus strand of DATAGA010000597.1, from coordinate 3,185 downwards.
CGGAGACGGCTGGTTCCCGGCCGGCGTCGACTTCGACGGGCTCGCCGCCGGTCTCGCGGAGCTGCGCGCCGAGTGCGCCCGACTCGGGCGCGACCCCGGCGAGATCGAGATCACCACCGGCTTCCCGGTGACCAACCTCGAGACGGTCGAGCGCGCGCGCGAGCTCGGCGTCTCGCGCCTCATCGTGCCGCCGCCCGCGTTCGACTCGGATGGCCTGCGCCGCGGGCTCGAGGCGTTCGCGAACGAGGTGATCGCGCGGACGTGAGTACGGACGCCACCGGCGGCGTGCGCATCCGGGTGCTCGGGACCGCCGCCGGGGGCGGGCTTCCGCAGTGGAACTGCGGCTGCTCGAACTGCGTGCGCGCGCGCGCGGGCGACGCTGCCGTGCCGGCTCGCAGCCAGCCCAGCCTCGCGATCTCGTCGGACGGCGCGCGCTGGACGCTCCTCAACGCGAGCCCCGACGTGCGCACGCAGCTCGCCGCGGCGCCGGCGCTCCACCCGCGGCCGGGGACGCGCGACGTCCCGCTCGACGCCGTCGTCCTCACCAACGCCGACATCGACCACGCGCTCGGCCTGCTGATCCTGCGCGAGGCGCTGCCGCACCGGATCCTCTCGACGCCGTGGGTGAAGCGCGCGCTGCTCGAGCACAACGCGGCCTTCCGGCTGCTCGAGCCGGCCTGGAGCGCGGTGAAGCTCGACGAGCCGTTCGCGCTCGACCGCACCGACGCGCTCGAGGCGCGCTTCTTCCCGGTGCCGGGCAGGGTGCCCGGCTGGCTGCGCGGGCTCGAGCGCAACGATCCGGAGGCGACGGTGGGCGTTCGCATCACGGACCGGCGCAGCGGGCGCCGCCTGGTGTACGCGCCCGGCGTGCAGCGCCTCGACGAGGGTACGCTGGCCGAGCTCGCCGCCGCCGAGCTTCGCTTCGTCGACGGCACGTTCGCGACCGAGCGCGAGCTCCTCGGCGCCCGCCCGGGCGCGCCCTCGGCGAGCGAGATGGGACACGTGCCGATCACCGGGCCCGGCGGGAGCCTCGCGCTCCTCGGCGCGCTGCCGGGGCGCAGCTACTACATCCACCTCAACAACACGAACCCCGCGCTCGATGCGGGCTCTCCCGAGGCCGCGGCGATCGCGCTGGCCGGCGTGCGCGTCCCGCGCGACGGCGAGGAGCTCTCGCTGTGACGCCCGAGGCCCTCGAGGCGCGGCTGCGGGACGTGCTGGCCCGCCGCTACCACGACCTCCACCCCTTCAACCAGCGCATGCACGCCGGCACGCTCACGCCCGACGAGATCCGGACGTGGGTGCGCAACCGCTACTACTACCAGACCCGGATCCCGATCAAGGACGGGATCATCCTCGCCAAGTCGGAGGACCCGGGCTTCCGACGCAACTGGATCCGCCGCATCCGCGACCACGACGGCGACGCGGCGCACGAGGGCGGGCTCGAGCTCTGGCTGCGCCTCGCAGAGGCGGTCGGGCTCGACCCGGCCGACGTCGCGTCGCTGCGAGACGTCCTCCCCGGCGTGCGGCGCGCGTGCGACGAGTACGTGCGCTTCGTGACGACGCGGGACCTGCTCGAGTCGGTGGCGTCCTCGCTGACCGAGCTCGCCGCCGGCGGCCTCATGGCGCAGCGCATCGCCTGCTTCGAGGAGCACTACCCGTGGGTCAAGACCGAGGGCCTGCGCTACTTCGAGAGCCGCACCGAGCTGGCGCCGCGCGACGCGGCAGAGGGCCTCGGCTACGTGCTGAACCACGCGCGCAGCGAGGAGGACCAGGAGCGCTGCGTCGCCGCGCTCGAGCGAAAGTGCGAGATCCTGTGGGCGCTGCTCGACGGCGTCGAGTGGGGCAGCCGCCGCTTCCGCCTCGCGCGCGGCGTAAAGCTGCACGAGGAGCCCGAAGGACCGGTCGTCGTCCTCGCCGAGCGGGCCGTGCGCACGAACGAGACCGGCCGCGAGATCCTCGAGCTGTGCGACGGCTCCCGCACCGCGGGCGAGGTCGCCGCGGCGATGCGCGCGAGCCACCGGGAGCCGCCCGAGGTCGAGCGCGAGGCGTACGCCTTCCTCGAGGAGATGGAGAAGCTCGGCGTCCTCGAGAGTGCGGCGTGACGAGTCGATGAGCGCCCCGCGGCTCTGGAACCTGATCGCGGAGCTCACCTACCGCTGCCCCCTGCGCTGTCCTTACTGCTCGAACCCGACCGATCTTCGCTCGCACCCGGACGCTCTCGACGCCGACGCCTGGAGTCGCGCCTTCGCGGAGGCGCGCGCGCTCGGCGCGGTGCACGTCGGCCTCACGGGCGGCGAGCCGACGACCCGGCGCGATCTCGTGCAGATCGTGCGCGCGGCCGCAGCGGCGGACCTCCACGTGCACCTCGTGACGGCTGGGCTTCCCATCCTGCCCGACGGGCTCGGCGCGCTCGCGCGCTCGGGCCTCGGAAGCGTTCAGCTCTCCGTGCAGGATGCGGAGGAGGCCGATTCCGACCGGATCGCCGGCACGAACGCGTTCGCGCGCAAGCTCGTCTTCGCGCGCGCGGCGCGCGAGCTCGGGCTCCCCCTCACGCTCAACGTCGTCCTCCACCGCCACAACCTCGGCCGCATCGCGGCCATCGCGGCGCTTGCGCGTTCGCTCGGGGCGCGTCGGCTCGAGCTGGCCAACGCCCAGTACCATGGCTTCGCCTTGCGCAACCGGGCCGCGCTGCTTCCGACGCGCGAGCAGCTGCGCGCGGCCGCTTCCGACGTGGAGCGCGAGCGAACGCGCTCGGCGGGCCTCGAGATCCTGTTCGTCCTGCCCGACTACTTCGCCGATCGCCCGAAGCCGTGCATGGGCGGCTGGGGCCGCAAGGCGCTCGTGCTCGCGCCCGACGGACGCGCGCTCCCGTGCCACGGCGCCTCGAGCCTGCCGCTCGAGTTCTGGCGCTATCCGGAGCGGTCGCTGCGCCAGTGCTGGGAGGACGCGCCCGGCATGAACGCCTATCGCGGCGAGGGGTGGATGCGCGAGCCGTGCCGCAGCTGCCCCGAGCGCGCCCGCGACTTCGGCGGCTGCCGCTGCCAGGCGTTCGCGCTCGCGGGAGAGGCGGCCGAAGCGGACCCGGCCTGCGCGCTCTCGCCGCACCACGCGCTCCTCGCGGCCGCCCGCGACGCCGACGCCGCCGACGCGGGCGACGGCCCGGGCTTCGCGTGGAGGACGTGGCG
>DATAGA010000589.1:0-2948 GCA_036257215.1 Myxococcota bacterium | reverse complement strand
TCCGCGAGGGCGGGGTGCGCGGCCTCGAAGCGCAGCATCAGGTCCGACACGCGGTCCGCGAGCGGCGCGTCGGCCGCGGTGCCCGCGTCGATGCGCTCGCGGATCTCTTCGATCGCGAGGCGCAGCTCCTCGCGCAGGCGGGGATCGAGCTTCCGCTCGCTCGCCAGCTGCCGCTCCAGCTCGAGCAGCGTCTCGTGCAGGTCCCGGCTGCGCTGGGGCACGCACCCTCTATAGCAAGCTCCCCGGGCGGCGGTACCGGTCTAGAAGGAGGGCGTGACGTCGCTTCCGGCCGGCAGGTGGATCGTCTTCGGCTCGAGATACGCGCGCAGCCCCTCGGGCCCGAGCTCGCGGCCGAGCCCCGACTGCTTGAAGCCGCCGAACGGCGCGCCGAACTCCATGCCGAAGCCGTTCACGGAGTAGCTTCCGGTTCGCACGCGGCGCGCGAGCCCGACGCCGCGCGCGAGGTCGCGCGTCCAGACGGAGCCGGAGAGCCCGTAGTCCGAGTCGTTCGCGATGCGCACCGCGTCGTCGTCGCCGTCGTGCGGGATCGCGACGAGGACGGGTCCGAAGATCTCCTCGCGCGCCACCCGCATGCGGTTGTCGACGCCGGAGAAGAGCGTGGGCTCGACGAACCAGCCGCGGGCGAAGTCCTTCGGCCGCCCGCCGCCGACGACGACGCGCGCGCCCTCGGCGCGCCCGGCGGCGATGTAGCCCTCCACCCGCTCGCGCTGGCGCTCCGCCACGAGCGGCCCGATCTCGGTGGTGGCGTCCAGCGGGTCGCCGACGCGCATCCGGCCGAGCGCTGCCGCGAGCGCGTCGACGCACTCGCGGTAGCGCGCGCGCGGCACGACGATCCGCGTCTGCGCGAGGCAGGCCTGGCCGTTGTTCATCGTGGCGGCGGGGAGGAGGGCGGGTACGGCGGCGTCGAGGTCGACGTCGTCGAGGAGGAGCGCCGCCGACTTGCCGCCGAGCTCGAGCGTCACGCGCCGCAGCCGCTCGCCGCACGCGGCCGCGATGCGCTTCCCGGCCGCGGTGCTCCCGGTGAAGGCGACCTTGTCGATCCCGTCGTGCTCGACGAGGTACGCGCCGACCTCGCGCCCCGCCGGCAGCACGTTCACGACGCCGGGCGGGAGCCCGACCTCCTCGAGCGCGTCGGCGAGCAGGAACGAGTCGAGGGGGGTCTCGGGCGCGGGCTTGAGGATCACGGGGCAGCCCGCCGCGAGCGCCGGCCCGAGCTTCAGCATCGTCGTGAAGAGGGGCACGTTCCAGGGCACGATCGCCGCCACGACGCCGACCGGCTCGCCGCGCACGAGCGCCGGTCCCATCATGCCCGGACGCAGCTCCTCGAACGCGTACTCGCGCGCGAGGCGCGCGTAGTAGGCGAGCACCATGTTGGACGCCATCACCTGCCCGAGGTGCGAGAACGTGATGGGCGCTCCCATCTCGCGGGTGATGGTCGTCGCGAGGTCCGCCGCGCGGGCCTGGAGCGCCTGGTGCAGCTTCCCGAGCAGGTCGCCGCGCTCCGCGGCCGGCGTGCGCGGCCACGGGCCCTCGTCGAACGCCCGCCGCGCGGCGGAGACCGCGCGGTCGACGTCCGCCTCGCGTGCCTCGGGCACGCGCCCGACGCGCGCGCCGTCGAACGGCGAGTGGACCTCGATCGCCGCGGACGTCGCGGGCGCCTGCCAGGCGCCGTCGATGAAGAGCCGGTCGCGCACGAGCTCGGACATGGAGCCTCCGTCGGGAGGGAGCAGTATGGATCAGCTCGGGGCCCGCTGGCATCCTGACGCCGTGGCGTCAGATGGCCGCCCGAGCCGCTTCGCCGGCTCGCGTCGGCTAGCGCGTCGGCGCCTCCGCCGGCACCTGGATCGCCTTCAGGTAGTCGACGAGCAGGTCGATGCGGCCGCGCGCGACCTCCTCGCCGGTCGTGTCCGCGGCGATCGGCTGGGCGAGGCGGCGGCCCCAGATCGGCATCTCGCGAGAGCCGTGGGAGGGGACGTCGAAGCGCCCGTCGATCCACTGCGCGACCTCGGCCTCCGGGAACGCGCCGCCGCGACGCGCCGCGATCCGGGTGAGATCCGCGGGCCGCTTCACGAGCGCGCCCGCTGCCGGGCCGTCGCCGGTCCCGGTGACGCCGTGGCACGCCGTGCAGTAGCGCGCAAAGAGCTCGCCGCCGACGTCGGCGGGGAGATCGCGCTCGGCGGGCTCGGCCGCGGGAGCGGGAGCCGCGAGCAGTGCGGCGAAGGCGAGAGCGAAGGCGTGGGAGCGCATCGAGCGTCGTGACCTCCGTCGGGCGCCGCAGCGCGCGAGTCGCTCGCGCGGCTTCGGCCGTGCCTGCTTAGCGAGCGGCGCCCGGCACGGCAAACGTGGGATTGCGCCGGGCGCGGACGTCTTCGAGCCGCGCGTCGCACGCCGCCAGCCAGGGGTCGTCCGCGTCCGGCAGGACGTAGAAGAGGTCCTCGCGGACCGCCCGCACGACCCGAGCCGCGATCTTCGCGGGCGGAGCGCCCTGCGCGATCACCGACCGGATGCCCTGCTCGACCAGCGTGAACTCCGGCCCCTCCGCCTCGCCGCTCTTGCGCGCGAGGTGGGGCGGGCGCACGCGCTCCGAGTGCGCGATCCCCGTCGCGACCGCCTCCGGGCAGAGCGCCGACACGCCGATCGGCGCGCCGCGCCCGCGCAGCTCGTGGTAGAGCGTCTCGCTGAGCGCGAGCACGGCGTGCTTGCTCGCGGTGTACGCCGCAGTGAGCGGCATCGACGTGAGAGCGGCCATCGACGCGGTGTTCACGACGTGTGACTCGACGTTCTGGTCGAGCAGGATCGGCACGAACGTCCGGATGCCGTGGACCACGCCGAAGACGTTGACGCCGAACACCCACTCGTAGTCCGAGAGCGGCGCCTGCCACGACGGCCCCGCGGCGAAGACGCCCGCGTTGTTGCAGACGACGTGC
>DATAGA010000587.1:0-1834 GCA_036257215.1 Myxococcota bacterium | reverse complement strand
GGCAGACGGATCCGGCGCGACGACGGGGCCCGCGCCGAGGGACCACGCGGCGGCGATCTCGCTCGGGGGCTTGCGGCACAGCGCCGCGGCCGCCTGCACGCACGCTCCCGCGGCGACGTGCTCGCGCCCGGCGGGGACGGTCACGGGCGATCCGGCGAGGTCCGCGACGACGCGCTGGTAGGCCGGCGAGCGCGCGCCGCCGCCGACGAGGAGAAGGCGCTCGCCGCCCGAGCCCGTCGCGCGCCCGCTCGGCGCGCCGGCGAGCGCCGCTGCGAGCGCGTCGAGGCCGTCGAGCAGGCCGCACACCACGCCCTCCACCGCCGCGCGCGCGAGAGCTTCGCGGGTCGCGCCGGTGCGCAGGCCCGAGAGCGTCCCAGTCGCCGTCGGCCGGTTCGGGGTCCGCTCGCCGTCGAGGTATGGGACGAGGACCAGCCCGCCGGCGCCCGCCGGCGCGGCGAGGGCGGCGGCGTCGAAGGCGTCGCGCTCGAGACCGAGGAGACGCGCCACGGTGTCGGTCACCCGCGTCGCGTTCAGCGTGCACACGAGCGGGAGGAAGCGGCCGCCCGCGTCGGCGAACCCGGCGACGGCTCCCGTGGCGTCCGCCGTCGCCCGCTCCGCGACGGTGTAGACCGTGCCGGACGTCCCCAGCGAGAGCGCGACGTCGCCGGGCGCGAGACCGAGCCCGAGCGCTGCCGCCATGTTGTCGCCCGTCCCCGCGGCGACGAGCGCCCCCGGCGCGAGGCCGAGCTCGGCCGCGGCCTGCGGGCGCAGCCGCCCCGCCGCGTCGCTCGGGCCGAGCACCGCCGGCAGCGCGGCCTCCCACTCCCGCGGCTCGACGCGCTCCAGGAGCTCGGTCGCGTAGCGCCCGTCGGCCGGGCCCCAGTAGCCCGTGCCCGAGGCGTCGCCGCGGTCCGTGACGAACGCGCCCGCGAGGCGCAGCGTGAGCCAGTCGTGGGGCAGGGCGACGCGCGCGAGGCGCGCGAACACGTCGGGCTCGACGCGCCGCAGCCAAGCGAGCTTCGTCACGGTGAACGAGGCGACCGGCACGCTGCCGCACGTGCGCGCCCAGGCGGCCGCGCCGAGGGAGGCGACGAGCGCATCGGCGTCCGAGGCCGACTCCGTGTCGTTCCAGAGCTTCGCGGGCCGCAGCACCTCGTCGTCCGCGCCGAGCGCGACCAGGCCGTGCTGCTGCGCGGCCACGGCCAGTGCGTCCACCTCGCGCACGCCCGCGTCGGCGAGCGCGCCCGCGAGCGCGCGCCACCACGCCCCCGGATCCTGCTCGCTGCGAGGCGGCGTCGTGGGCGGGTGCGGCGCGCGGCCCTCCGCGAGGAGCGCGCCGGTCTCCGCGTCGCGCAGCTCGACCTTCGTCGCCTGGGTCGAAGAGTCGATCCCGAGGACTCGCGGCACGTCGCGGGTCGCGCTCTAGCGCACGCCGAGCAGGAGCTCGTTCACGAGCTGGTCGAGCCGCTCGTGGCCGCAGCCGCGGGCCGCGAGGGCGTCGAGGTCGAACGCCTCGCGCCGCAGCGCGGAGAGGGCTTCGCCGGTCGGGCCGCCCGGGAGCGTGGGCTCGCGCAGGGCGTCCGCGCGCGCCTCGGCGAGCGCCGCCTGGATCTCGGGGTCCTCGTGGAAACGGCGCGCCTTCTCCCGCAGGATCCGATACGTGCGCATGCAGCCGCGCGCGAACTCGAGCACGCCGGCCTCGTCCTCCACGCGGTAGGCGTGCGCGTCGAAGTGCCGCATGCCCGGCCAGCGCGCGTCCTCGAGCAGCTTCACGAGGTAGAAGGCGTCGCGGATGCCTTCGGCGCCGAACCGGAAGTCCTGGTCGTACTTCCCG
>DATAGA010000551.1:0-5170 GCA_036257215.1 Myxococcota bacterium | reverse complement strand
AAGCAGCGCGCCTTCCTCGACGACCTCGCCGCGGTGCTCGCGGCCGCCCTCGACCTCCACCGGGCGGGCGCCGGCGACCGCTGGCTCGCGGCGGGACTCTCCCTCGCCGACGAGATCGTCGCGCACTTCTACGATCCCGCGGAGGCGGATCTCTTCCTCACGCCCGACGACGGCGAGCGCCTCGTGCACCGCCCCCGCTCGGACCACGACGGCGCGACGCCGCACTCGACGGGCTACGCCGTGCTCGGCCTCCTGCGCGCGGCGTCGCTCTCGGGGCGCACCGACCTCCAGCGCGTCGCGGAGCGCGTGCTGCGCACGCACGCCTTCGTCCTCGAGCGGGCGGGCCTCGCCTACCCGACGCTGCTGCGCGCCGCCGCGGGCGCCGCGCGCGGCTTCTCCGTCGCCGTCGTGATGGGCGATCCCGCGAGCCGCGACACCCGCGAGCTCGCGCGCGCCGCGCGGCTCGCGCTCGGGCCCGACGACGGCGTCGTCGTCACTGCGCCGGGCGCAGCGCCGGCCGGGCTCGACCGCAGCTGGCTCGAGGGCCGCGACCCGGCCGGCGGCCGCGCGACCGCCTGGATCTGTCGCGGCACGACCTGCTCGCTGCCGCTCACCGACCCGGGCGAGCTGCGCGCGGCGCCCGCGCAGCTCGGGGCGTGAGCGCAGCTCGCATCCCGGCGCGCCGCGGGCGGGAGGACCGTGCCGCGCCCGCCGACGCCGGCCGCCTGCGATAACGTCCCGGTTCGTGTCTCGCGACGTGATGCGCGCGGTCGTCTGGGCGGAGGACGGCGCCCTCGTGCCGACGCAGCTCCCCGTGCCGCAGCCCGGTCCCGGCGAGCTACGCGTGCGCGTGCGCGCCTGCGGCATCTGCGGCAGCGACCTCCACCTGCGCTCGATCCGCTTCCTGCGCCCCGGCCTCGCGCCGGGCCACGAGTTCGCGGGCGAGGTCGACGCGCTCGGGAGCGGGGTCACGGGCGTGGCGGTGGGCGACGCGGTGGCCGTCGAGCCGCTGCGCAGCTGCGGCCGCTGCGACGAGTGCCGCCGCGGACTCGACGCCATCTGCGAGAGCGGACAGCTCCTCGGCGTGCAGGCGCACGGCGGCTTCGCCGAGTACGCGGTCGTCCCCGCAGCGCGGGCGTTCCCCGTGCCGCGCGACCTCGACCCGCGCGTCGCCGCGCTCGCCGAGCCGGCGGCCGTAGTGGTGCGGGGGCTGCGCCGCGGCCGGCTCGCGCCCGGGCAGCGCGTGCTCGTGCTCGGCGCCGGCAGCGTCGGCCTGCTCGGCGCGCTCGCCGCGCGGGCGCTCGGCGCGGGCGAGGTGTGGGTCAGCGCCCGCCACGCAGCGCAGGCGCAGCTCGCGAAGGACTTCGGCGCGGCGCGCGTCCTGGGCGAGTCGGAGTCGACTCCGGACGCGCTGCTGCGGGCCGCCCGCGAGGCGCCCTTCGACGTCGTGCTCGAGACCGTCGGCGGCCGCGCCGACACGCTGAACGCCGCGGCCGCGGCCGTGCGGCGCGGCGGCGCCGTCGCCGTCATCGGAATGTTCCTCGGGCCCGTGTCGCTCCAGACCATGCCGCTGCTCGTCAAGGAGGTGACGCTCGCGTGGTCGTACTGCTACGGGCGCGACGCCGAGCCCTGCGACTTCGCGGCCGCGACGCGCCTCCTGGGCGACGAGCGCGAGCGCGCCGCGCGGCTCGTGACCCACGCGGTGCCCCTCGCCGAGGCCGAGCGCGCCTTCGCGCTCGCCGCGGAGCGGCGCGCGGGCACCGTGAAGGTGAGCGTCCTTCCCTGAGGCGCCTCGCGCCTCGAACCCGACGACAGGAGACCCCCATGCTCTTCGAGCTCTCCGACCGCGCCCGCATGATCGAGGACCAGCTGCAGCGCTTCATGGACGACCACGTCTACCCGAACGAGCGCACCTACCACGAGCAGGTCGAGGCGTCGGGCGATGCCCACTTCGAGCCGCCGATCATGAAGGAGCTGCGCGCCAAGGCGAAGGGGCTCGGGCTGTGGAACCTGTTCCTGCCGGACCGCGAGTGGGGCGCCGGCCTCACGAACCTCGAGTACACGCCGCTCTGCGAGCTGATGGGCCGGAGCGCGATCGCCCCGCGCGTCTTCAACTGCCAGGCTCCAGACACCGGCAACGCCGAGATCCTCGCCGAGTTCGGCACGCCCGAGCAGAAGGAGCGCTTCCTGAAGCCGCTCCTCGAGGGCGACGTGCGCTCGTGCTTCTCGATGACCGAGCCCGAGGTCTCCGGCGCGGACCCGACGGGGCTGCGCACCGAGGCGAGGCGCGAGGGCGACCACTACGTGATCAACGGCCACAAGTGGTTCACCTCGGGCGCGATCGGCGCGAGCTTCGCGATCGTCATGGCGGCGACCGACCCGAAGGCCCCGCCGCACCAGCGCCAGAGCCAGATCATCGTCCCGACGAACACGCCGGGCTTCAACATTCTCCGCGCGGTCTCGGTCATGGGTCACGCGGGCGGCGGCGGCCACTGCGAGATCCGCTACGAGAACTGCCGCGTGCCGGTCGCGAACCGGCTCGGCCCCGAGAACGGCGGCTTCATGATCGCCCAGGCCCGGCTCGGACCCGGCCGCATCCACCACTGCATGCGCGCCGTCGGGCAGGCCGAGCGCGCCTTCGAGATCATGTGCCGCCACGCCAACACGCGCGTCGCCTTCGGCGGCCCGCTCGGCGAGAAGCAGTTCGTGCAGGAGTGGGTCGCGACCTCGCGCATGGAGATCGACCAGGCGCGCCTCCTCACGCTCTACGCGGCGTGGAAGATGGACAAGTACGGCAAGAAGGTGGCGCGGCAGGAGATCTCGATGATCAAGGTCGTGGTGCCCAACATGCTGATGCAGGTGCTCGACCGCGCCATCCAGTGCCTCGGCTCGCTCGGCATGTCCGACGACACGCCGATCGCCTCGATGTGGCGCCACGGCCGCTCGCTCCGCATCGCGGACGGCCCGGACGAGGTCCACAAGATGGTGATCGCGCGGCGCGAGCTGAAGCGCTTCGCGTGAACCTTCGCGAACGGTTCGGACCGCGGTGTCGATGAAGCGCCCGCGGGCGCACGGGACGGGGTCGTAGCGCGAACGTGGGGGAGCTCTCCGCCGCGTTCGCGACGGCGCTGCGGCTCGTCGCGGAGCGGGACCCCGTGCTGGTCGAGATCGTCTCGCTCTCGCTGCGCGTGTCGCTGACCGCCCTCGCGTGCGCGTGCGCGCTGGGGCTTCCGCTCGGCGCCGCGCTCGGCGCGCTGCGGTTCCCCGGGCGTGCGGCGCTGCGCGTGGCCGTGAACTCGCTGCTCGGGCTTCCGCCCGTCGTGGTCGGGCTGCTCGTCTATCTGCTGCTCTCCCGCGCCGGCCCGCTCGGCGGCCTGAACGCCCTGTTCACGCCCTCGGCCATGGTGCTCGCCCAGGCGGTGCTCATCCTTCCGATCGTGGTCGCGCTGACGGCGGCGACCGTCGAGAGCCTGGCCGAGGAGTACGCCGATCAGCTGCGCTCGCTCGGCGCGGGGCCGTGGCGGGCGCTGCCGACCCTGCTCGTCGAAGGCCGCGCGCAGCTCACGATCGCGGTCCTCGCCGGGCTCGGACGCGCGCTCGGCGAGGTGGGCGCCGTCATCCTCGTCGGGGGCAACATCGCCCACGCCACCCGCGTCATGACGACGGCCATCGCGCTCGAGACGAGCCGCGGCGACCTCGCGCTCGCGCTCGCACTCGGGCTCCTGCTCGTGACCCTTTCGCTGCTCCTGAACGGCGCCGCCTACGGGCTGCGCCAGGCGAGCCTGCGCCATGCCTGAGGCAGACGCCGACCGAATCCTCCCGCTCGTGCTGGAGGACGTCTCGCTGCGCGCGCCCGGCGCGGACCGCTGGCTCGTCGAGGGCGTCTCGGGAGAGCTCGGCGCCGGCGTTCGCACGGTCCTCCTCGGCCCGAACGGCGCCGGCAAGACCGTGACGCTGCGCTTGTGCCACGGCCTCCTCGCGCCGACTCGCGGCCGCGTGCGCTGGTGCGGCCCGGGCGCAGCGGCGAACGCCGCCCGGCGGCAGGCGATGGTGTTCCAGCGGCCCGTGCTGCTGCGGCGCTCCGTCGCCGCGAACCTGGCGTGGCCGCTGCGCCTGCGCGGCGTCCCGACGGCCGAGCGGCGCGCGCGCGTCGCCGAGGCGCTCGAGGCGACGGGCCTCGCCGCCCGCGCGCACCACGCCGCGCGACGCCTCTCCGTCGGCGAGCAGCAGCGGGTCGCCCTAGCGCGCGCGTGGGTGCTGCGCCCCGAGGTGCTCTTCCTCGACGAGCCCACGGCGGCGCTCGATCCCGGCGCCACCGGCGCGCTCGAGGGCTTCGTCGGCGTCATCGCCGCCGCCGGGACGAAGGTGGTGCTCACCACCCACGACCTCGGCCAGGCGCGGCGGCTGGCGGACGAGGTGTGGTTCCTGCATCGTGGCCACCTGCTCGAGCGCACGCCGGCCGCCGCGTTCTTCGAACGCCCCGCGAGCCCGGAGGCCCGCGCCTTCCTGAAGGGGGACCTGCTTTGGTGAAGCGACTCGGCCTCCTCTTCGCCGCGCTCTGCGCGCTGCCGCTCGTCGCCGACTCGGGGAGGGCCGAGGACGCGCGCAAGATCCGGCTGGGCTCGACCACGTCGGTCCGCGACTCGGGGCTGCTCGACTCCATCGTGCCTGTCTTCCGTGCGAAGACCGGGATCGACGTCGAGACCATCGCGGTCGGCACGGGGCAGGCGCTCGCTCTCGCGGAGCGTGGCGACGTCGACCTCGTGCTCGTTCACGACCGCGCCGCGGAGGAAGCGTTCGTCGCGGCGGGCCACGGCGCGAAGCGAACCGAGCTCTTCTACAACAACTTCCTTCTCGCCGGGCCGGCGAGCGACCCGGCGAAGGTCGCGGGGCTCGCGGACCCGGCGGACGCCCTCCGGCGCATCGCGGCCGCGAAGGCGCCGTTCGCGTCGCGGGGCGACGACAGCGGCACGCACAAGGCGGAGCTGCGGCTCTGGAAGGCGTCCGGCGTGGATCCGAAGGCGGCCGAGGACGGCTGGTATCGCGAGCTCGGCGCCGGCATGGGCGCGACGCTCAACACCGCGTCGGAGCTCGGGGCGTACGTGCTGGTGGACGAGGCCACCTGGGAGACGTTCCAGAACAAGCGCGGGCTCACCGCGCTCCTGCAGGG
>DATAGA010000539.1:0-1545 GCA_036257215.1 Myxococcota bacterium | reverse complement strand
CGAGGCGCCGGGGGCTCGTTCGGGCTCGAGCCTTGCGGCAGCCGAGGGGAGGATCGTCGCGGCGGATCCGCGGAGGCGATGAGCTACTTCACACGCGGAGCCCGAACGCGCCCCGCACTGTGAAGCGCTTCACGCTCGGTGCGCCGGGCCGAACCGCGCGCGCAGGGCCGACTGCACCAGCTCGACGGCAGCCTCCTGCGAGTACGTGCCGAGGTTCACGACGAGGTCGTAGTGCTCGGGCGCGTCGGGGTCGCGGCGGAAGTGGTGCAGCAGGAACGTGCGCCGCTCGCGGTCGAGCGCCGCGAGCCGCGCGTCGGCCTCCGCGCGTCCCAGGCGCTCCTGCTTCATGAGCCGCTCGAGCCTCGCTTCGCGGGGCGCGACGACGAGGACGCGCAGCGCGCGCTCCGGCGGGAGGATGAACTGCGCGCCGCGCCCGAGGATGACCGCCCCGCCGCGCTCGCCGAGCGAGGCGATCGTGCGGACCAGGTGGCGCAGGTAGTCGCTCTCCGTGAAGCGCTCGCGCCGGGTCGCGTCCACGACGTAGCGCTCGATCGCGCTGCGGACGTGCTCGTCCACGCCCGCGACGAGGAGCGGATGGAGCCCCGCGCGCCGCGCGATGTGGTCCACGATCTCGATGCCGAAGAAGGCGTAGCCCAGCCGGTCGGCGACGCGTTCGCCCAGCTCCTCGGCGCCCGCGGACGGCAGGCGCGAGAGCGCCACGCACGGGCGCGTGGGCTCGACTCCGGCGGAGCGACGCGCGCTCTCCCAGCGGCGGAACTGGCGGCCGACCAGCTCGTCGAGGACCTGCGTCATCGACCCTCCGGGAGCCACCCCCCGAGCCAAAGCGTAGCGCGCGGGCCCGGCGCGCCGGACTCAAGCCGCGCGCGCGGGGGCATCCCCGAGCTCGCTGCGGATCAGGTGGTCGAAGGCCGAGAGCGCCGCCTTCGCGCCCTCGCCGAGCGCGATCACGATCTGCTTGTAGGGCACGATCGTCGCGTCGCCGGCGGCGAAGAGGCCTGGCACGCCGGTCGCGCCGCGCGCGTCGACCTCGACCTCCCCGCGCGCGCTCAGCGCCGCGACGCCCCGCAGCCAGTCGGTGTTCGGCACGAGCCCGATCTGCACGAAGACGCCGTCGAGCTCGAGCCGGTGCGCCTCCCCGCTTCGGCGGTCGCGGTACGCGAGCCACGTGACCCGCCGTCCGTCCCCCTCGACGGCCGTGGTCTCGGCGGACGTCACGACGCGCGCGTTGGCGCGGCTCGCGAGCCGGCGCTGCAGCACCGCGTCGGCGCGCAGCTGCGGCTCGAACTCGAGCAGCGTCACCTCCTTTGCGAGCCCGGCGAGGTCGATCGCCGCTTCGACCCCCGAGTTGCCGCCGCCGATCACGACCACGCGCTTCCCCTTGTAGAGAGGGCCGTCGCAGTGGGGGCAGTAGGCGACGCCGCGCCCGCGGTACTCGCGCTCACCGGGCACGTTCATCTCGCGCCAGCGCGCGCCGCTCGCGGCGACGACCGTGCGGCTGCGCAGCACCGCGCCGCTCTCGAGCTC
>DATAGA010000531.1:0-1899 GCA_036257215.1 Myxococcota bacterium | reverse complement strand
GCCTGGGTTCCACCCGAACGACGACGTGAACCGGAGCCAGTCGTCGAACGACGTGATCCCGACCGCGATCCACCTCGCCGCGCGCGAGGCCGTCCACGACGAGCTGCTGCCGGTGCTCGCCCGGCTCGAGGATTCGCTCGCGGCGCGCGCCGCGGCGCGCGACGACGTCGTGAAGCCCGGACGCACGCACCTCATGGACGCGACGCCGGTCACCGTCGGCCAGGAGCTGCGCGGCTACGCGCGCCAGGTGGCGCTCGCGCGCGAGCGGACCGAGCGCGCGGCGGACGAGCTCGCCGAGCTCGCGCTCGGCGGGACGGCCGTCGGGACGGGCATCAACTGCCCACCGGGCTTCGCCGAGCGCGCGATCGCGCAGCTCACCGCGCGCACGGGACGCGCCTACCGCGAGGCCTCCGACCACTTCGCGGCGCAGGGAGGGCAGGAGCCCGCGCTCGCGCTCTCGGGCGCGCTGCGCGCCGCGGCGGTCGCGCTCTACAAGATCGCGAGCGACGTGCGGCTGCTCGCGTCCGGGCCGCGCACGGCGATCGGCGAGCTCGTGCTGCCCGCGCTCCAGCCGGGCTCGTCGATCATGCCGGGCAAGGTGAACCCGGTGATGAGCGAGGTGATGACGCAGGTCGCCGCGCAGGTCGTCGGCCACGACGCCGCAATCGCCGTCGGCGCGCTCGGCGGCCAGCTCGAGCTCAACACCTTCCTCCCGCTCATCGCGCGCAACCTGCTCGCGTCGATCCGCCTCCTCGCGAGCGCCGCGGCGCTCTTCACCGAGCGTTGCGTCGACGGCCTCGACGCAGACCGCGCGCGCGCGCGCTTCCTCGTCGAGCAGAGCCTCATGCTCGCCACCGCGCTCGCCCCGCGCATCGGCTACGACGCGGCCGCGGAGCTCGCCAAGGCCGCCCACGCGAGCGGCCGCAGCCTGCGCGAGGTGGCGCGCGAGCGCGGCGTGCTCCCGGAGCACGAGCTCGACGAGCTCCTCGACCCGCGCCGCCAGACCCGCGGCGGCTAGCCGACGGGAGCCGGCGAAGCCGGCTCGGTCGGCTATCCCGGATCCGGCAAGGAAACGGCTGCGACGACTCTTGGGTCGGCGTTCCTAGCCCCGAGGTCAGATCACGCCGTCGCGGCGGAGCTCCGCGAGCTCGTCGGGGTCGACGCCGAGCTCGCTCAGCAGCTCCTCGGTGTGCGCGCCGAGCGCGGGCGCGCCGCTGCGGACGCGCGTCGGGGTGCGGGAGAACTTCGCGGCGGGGCCGGCGATCGGGACGCCGCGCGTCCCTTCGACGTCGACCGGCTGCAGCATGTCGCGCTCGCGCACGAGCGGGTCGCGCGCGGCCTCCGCGTAGCTGCGCACGGGGGCGACCGGAAGCCCCGCGGCGCCGAGCTGCTCCACGGCCTCGGCGACGGAGCGCTGCGCGAGCCAGTCGCCGAGCAGGCGGTCGACGGCGTCGCGGCGCGCCAGGCGGGAAGCGCCCGTCGCGTAGGCCGGGTCGTCGGCCAGCTCGGCGCGGCCGAGCAGCCGCGTGAGCACGCGCCAGTGCGAATCGAGCACCACGCCCGCGATCACGCGGCCGTCGCGGCAGTAGTAGAGGTTGGCCGGGGCGGCGCTCCGGAAGCGGTTCCCGAGCCGGGGGAGCGCGGCGCCGAGCGCGCCGAGCGTGAGGTAGCCCGGCGTCTGGAACCACATCGAGTCGAGCAGCGACACGTCGACGTGTTGGCCTTCGCCGGTCAGGTCGCGATGCCGCAGCGCCGCGAGCGCGGCCAGAGCGGCGTGCAGGCCCGCGAGGTCGTCCCCGAGGAAGGTCGGCGCCTTCACCGGCTCGCCGTCGGGATCCCCGTTGAGCGAGAGGAACCCGCTCGCGGCCTGCGCCAGCGGGTCGTAGCCCGCGCGCTCGC
>DATAGA010000519.1:0-9290 GCA_036257215.1 Myxococcota bacterium | reverse complement strand
TGTGAAGCGCTTCACGTCCTCTGCACGCCCGGGGAGCCCCGGGGGCGCTAGGTTCGGCCCGGACCGGTCTGGCCGCGTCCCTGCGGAGGACGAGCGATTGGGCGAGCGAGCGATCCGGGGGAGCTGCCTCTGCGGCGGCGTGCGCTTCGAGCTCTCTGGCGCCGTCGGGCCGTTCGAGCTCTGCCACTGCTCGCGCTGCCGCAAGGCGAGCGGCACCGCGTTCGCCTCCCTGGTCGGGGTGCGGCGCGACGACTTCCGCCTCCTCGAAGGCGCCGAGCTGATCGAGCGCTACGAGGCGCCCGTTCGGGAGCGGCCGCCGCCCTATCGCACGGCCTTCTGCCGGCGCTGCGGGTCGCCCGTTCCGGACCCGCCGCCGGACGCCGACTGGTTCGAGGTGGCCGCCGGAACGTTGGACGACGACCCGCAGCTGCGTCCCGACCGACACATCTACGTGGAGCACCGGGCGCCGTGGCACGCGATCGCCGGCTCGCTGCCCCGGCTCGACCAGGCGGCCGTCGCGTCCCTGCGGAGTGGAGGGTCCCGCCGCGGGAGCGGCGAAGGCGGGACGTGAGCCGGCGCTTCCTGCTCCTCACGTTGAACGCCGCCGGGAACTGGCCCCCCGAGCGAGAGCTGACCCGCGCGCTCGTCGAGCGCGGGCACGCGGTGCGGGTCGTCTCCGACCCCGCACACGCCGCGGAGGCCCGCGCCGCCGGCGCCGACTTCCGCCCGTACCGCATCGCCCTGCGCCGCCCGCGCCCCGGCGAGCCGGCGCCGACGAGCGAGCTCGACTTCGTGCTGCGCCGCTGGTTCCTGAACCCCGAGTTCTGCGACGAGCTGCTGGAAGAGATCGCCGCGGAGCGGCCCGACGCCGTGCTCGTCGACGCCATGCTGCTCGCCGCCTTCGCCGGTGCGGAGCACGCCGGCGTCCCCGCGGCGGCGCTCTGGCACACGCTCTACGGCACCCCGACGATGCGCCCCGCCCAGGGAGAGCTGCTGGCGCCGCTCCACGCGCTGCGCGAGCGGCTCGGTCTGCCGCCGCTCGGAGAGCGGCCGGAGGCGGCGGAGGCCCGGGCGGACGCTGTCCTCGCGTTCACCTACGAGGCGTTCGACACGCCGCCCGAGCCGCGGCCCGCGTGGCTCTCGTACGTGGGTCCGCTCGCGTGCCTCGCACGCTCGCAGGCGCCCTACACCGGACCATGGCGAGGCGACGATCTGCGGCCGCTCGTCGTCGTGAGCTACAGCACGAGCCCGCAGGGTCAGGAGCCGCTGCTCCAGCGCGTCGTCGACGCGCTCGGCGGGCTGCCGGTGCGCGGCCTCGTGACGCGCGGGCCGGCCGTCCCCGAGGACGCGCTGCGACTCCCGCAGAACGTCGCGAGCGAAGCGTTCGTGTCCCACGCCTCCGCGCTCCGGGAGGCGAGCCTGGTCGTGACCCACGCCGGCCATGGCACCGTGATGGCGGCGGTGACGGCCGGCGTCCCGCTCCTCTGCACGCCGATGGGCCGCGACCAGCCCGACGTCGCGCGCCATGTGGAGCTGCGCGGCCTCGGTGCAGTCGTCTCGCCAGGCGCGTCCTGCGAAGAGCTCGGCGCGGCGATCGCGCGCGCGCTCGCCGACGACGCGCTGGCGGAGCGCGCGCGGAGATTCGCCGCCGGCGTCGATGCGGAGGCGGGGAGACGGCTGGCCGTGGACTTGCTCGAGCGGCTCGCGGCGCACGCGGCGGCGCGACCGCGCTGAGAACGCGTCCGCGGGGCGACCCGCGGGTCGCCCACGGTCAGCGATCGCGGATGGCGAGCGATGCCATTGCGATCACGGTCCCGAGCGCGCAAGCCGCGAGCAGGACCCCGCAGCGGAACGAGCGCGGCTCGTAGCGATACTCCAACAAGTGCGTCCCGGCGGGAACGTATACGGCTCGGAAGGCCAGGTTGGCGCGGTAGACAGCGACACGGTCGTCGTCGAGGTACGCGTTCCAGCCGGGGTAGTAGGTGTCGGTGGTCACGACGTAACCCGCGCGAGCCGCGTCCACCCGCCAACTAGAGCGGTCCGCCTCGTACGCGAGAGGCTGGACGCTCGATTCCACCCCCGTCTCCGGGAGCGGTTCAACGTCCGTCGCCGCCACGGGCGAGGCGTCGCTCAGGACGACCCGGTGGAACACGCGCGACGGATCCTCGCGCAGCAGGCGGGCGGCGTCTTCGTCTCCACGAGCGCGCACCGCTTCGTGGACGAGAAAGCTGCGGGGCTGCGGAGCTGCGAGCTCACCCAGGGAAACGCCACGCGAGTGGCCGATCCAGCGCACGCCCATCGTATGGGCGGAGCGCGGCTGCTGCGAAACCAGCACGTACTTGAGGTTCAGGACGCGTGTCAGCGGGGATGCGATTCCCGACAGCAGCACGCCGTACGAGACGTCCCAGTCGCTCCGGTCCCCCGTCAGGTCCATGTAGTCGGAGAACCAGCGGGTCGGGTAATCCATGCCGCGCACGTCGCTGATGTGCTCGAACAGATGACTGTCCGGCAGCAGCGTGGCTCCGAGCGCCGTCGTCCGGTGCAGCGACTCGTCCCGCTGCCAGTGGCGAGCGAGTGGGTTCGACGGATAGAAGGACCGCTTCGGCAGGACCGGGTTGTAGCCGTGTCCGAAGAGGAGCAGCTCGAACGCGACGAGGCCGACGAGGAGGGCGCCTCGCAGGGCCGGCCGACGCACCGGGATCGCGACGAGCAGTGCGAAGGCAGCGAGGGTGAGCACGGGGACGTACAGATCGAAGCTCTGGTACGGAGCGAGCGCAGACGCCGTCGCGCCTGCTAGGAGAAGGCAAATGCTCGCGCCGAGCCAGAACCGCTTCGCCCGGAGAGGCTGCTGGAG
Source organism: Myxococcota bacterium (assembly GCA_036257215.1). Taxonomy (GTDB): domain Bacteria; phylum Myxococcota_A; class UBA9160; order UBA9160; family UBA6930; genus DATAGA01. The sequence goes on along the minus strand of DATAGA010000519.1, from coordinate 6,436 downwards.
TCGACGGGAGAGCTCGTCGAAGCCCACGGCCGCGAGCAAGCAGAGCGAGAACGCGACGATGAGGCGGTTTCGCGCCGGGTCGCCCAGGTCGAGGATCGGCACCCGGTTGAGCCAGACCAGGAGGGGCAGGTTGAAGGCGCGTCCGAAGGCCACGAAGCCGATGGCTGCCCACGCCACGGCCCAGGACGGAGATGCGCCGCGCCGGCGCGCGATCTGGACCAGCGCGCCTAGCGCGAGGAGCAGCGGCACGACGCCCACGTAGAGGACGCGCTCGTTGTAGTTCCCCGTGAGGAACTCCGGCGCCCACTCGGCGTGCCAGCTCGGGTTGCCGAAGATGTTGGGAAAGGCGGCGACGGGCAGTGAGGCGAGATCGCGCAGCGCCTGAGGCTCCCACCACGAGAAGCGACCCCAGAAGTCGAAGTCCGCGCTGTGCCGCAGCTGCAGCTCCTTGCTGAGGACGAGCCACTCCGTGAACGGGAGCAGGAGCGGCGCCGCCGACAGGACGCCCAACAGCAGCGCCACCGCGGGACGCGCCAGCCCGCGGCGGACCACGTGTCGCACGACGTTCCGGAGCGGGCCGCCGCTTCGCTGCGCGCTGCGCACCAGGCAGTAGAGCGCCACCGTGACGAGCAGATCCGCCGAGGATTCCGCATGCCCCCCCGTGAGCTGGACGGCCGTCACCAGGGCGAGGGCCGCCGTTGCACCGAGTGTCTGCGCGCGCGCCCTTGCGCAGATCAGGTGATCTGCGGCGAGAATCGACCACGGCAACCAGATCGCCACGTTGGTGTGTGGATGTCCCAGCCAGACGATCAGGTAGCCACACAGCGAGAAGGACGAAGCGGCCACGAGGGCGGCTGTCGTGCTGGCGCCGTAGCGGCGGGCGAGGAGCAACGTCCCGAGGCCGGCGAGCCAGAGCCGCAGGATCGCGCTCCACAGCAGGCCGTCCTCGAACGACAGGACCGACACCAGCCAGTGGATCGGATAGAAGACGCCGGCCCCGAACGTGGCCGCCAGGGGGCTCCCGCAATACGAGTCCGGGTTCCAGAGGGGAACGTGGCCCGCCCGCAGAGCCGTCCAGCTCGCGAAGCGCCAAGGGGTGAACTGGAAGACTTGGTCGAAGAGCATCGGGTTGCGCGCTCCCCGAAATCCCGGCGGCGCCGAACCGCGGTAGTAGTCGGTGGTGAACACCCAGTCCGCGGGGGAGAGGACGCCTCCGGTTGCGAGCGCGTCGTAGAAGAGAAGGGCGGGAAGTACGAGAAGCGTGGCGGTCGCGACGACGAACGGCCAGTTCGCGACTCGTCGCTCGTTTCTCGCTTCGCTCGCCGCAGGGCCGGCGGTTGGCGACCCCTCGACGGGTGTGGCGGCTTCGTCGGTCAGCGCATCGACTTTCACGAGGATGTCCCGAGGACCGACGAGGATACGCCGTTGCCGAGCTCGCACCACGAGCGTGACATGCCCGGCGTTCCCGAGAACGGTGAATCGCCGCGGCGCCGCAGCCGGGCGGGTCCAGAGGCGCCCGCGCGGAAGGGATCCGAGGCGCGGTTCAGCGGAAGAGATCCAGCCGCGCGTCGCGCAGCAGCGCGCGAGAGTCGCCGTCGCCGAACGCCACCAGGTCGTCGACGCCGTCGATCCACACGGCCGGTACGCCGGCCGCCTTCGCCATGAGAAGGCCCGCGGCGGCGGCGAGCTGGTCGGCGGTCGCGGTGACGGTGACCGTCAGCTCGCGGCCGCGCAGATCGGTGCTGCCGCGCAGGTCGGCGAGCGCGCGCAATCCCGCGACGCCGATCGCGACGTCGACGAGGCCCTCGCGCCAGGCGCGGCCGAACGTGTCGGAGACGACGACGCCGAGTGGCTCGGCGGCGCCCTGGGCGAGGAGCTGGCCGCGCAGCCGCCGAGCGGAGGCGTCGGGGTCGGCGGGGAGGAGCACGGCGACGCCGTCCGCCGGCGCGTTCGAGAGGTCGACGCCCGCGTTGGCGCACACGAACCCGTGCCGCGTCTCGGTGATCAGCACCCCGTGGCCCCGGCGCACGACGCGCGCGGTCTCGCGCAGGATCACCTCGACGTGGCGCGGGTCCTTGCCGTCCTCCGCGGCGATGCGGCGCGCCTCCTCGCTCGGCTCGACGTCCGCGAGCGCGACGATGCGGCCCTCCTGCTTCGAGACGACCTTCTGACACACGACGAGGACGCCGCGCGCCAGCGCGAGCCCCTCGCGGCGCGCGGCGGCCGCGAGAGCGCGCGCGAGGTCGTCGCCCGGCGCGACCAGCGGGAGCCCGCGCAGCGGGTGGAGCCGCAGCGGCGCGCTCACGCGCCGAGCTCGGCGCCGATGCGCAGCTCCGCGAGCAGCGCGCGCGTGCGCGGTGCGCCGGGGCCGGCGAGCAGGGCGAGTGCGTCCTCCGGCCGGTCGAGGTCGACGGCGAGCGAGGGCAGGGCGAGCTCGCGCAGCGGCACGCCCGCCTCGCGCGCCGCCGCGCGGTGCGCGGCCGCGCTGTCCGGCCCGAAGCGGTTGGAGATGGCGTCGAAGGGCGCGCGCAGGAGCGCCGACGTGCCGCCGTCGCGCGAGGGCGCGAGCACGACGCCGCGCCCTCCGAGCGAGCGCAGCGCGTCGAACATGGACGCGAGCTCCGCGGGCGCGGCGCCGGGCACGTCGCCGAGCACGACGAGCAGCGCCTCGAGCCCGGGTCCGCCCCGCGCCGTCGCGAGCTCGCGCGCGGCGCCGTCGAGCGCCGCGTTGAGGCCGGGGTCGTCGCGCAGCAGCGCCTCCGCGCCGAGCGCCTCCGCCTCGCGCGCGACGCGCGGGTCCGGCGTCGCCACCGCCACGCGCGCGAGCGCGGGCACCGCGCGCAGCGCCGCCACGAGGTCGCCGAGCATCGCGAGGCCGAGCCGCTCGAGCGCCTCGCGCGGCAGCGCGCCCGCGAGCCGCGACTTCCCGGCGGCGAGCGGCTTCACCGGCACGAGCGCCGCGTTCATCGCAGGCGCCGGGCGAGCTCGAGCGTGGCCTCCGCGAGGCGCGCCGCGCGGGACGCGTCCGTCATCAAGGTGTCGACGACGCGCGGCACGAGGCCGAGCGCCGCGACGTCCGCCTCGTCCTCGAGGTCGCGCTCGTCGAGCACGAAGCCGCGCGCCACGTCGCGGTAGAGCGCGGCAACCCCACGCGCCGACACCTCCGCCCCGATCCCGCGCAGCAGCCGATCCGCCGGCCCCTTGACCGGCGCGCCGCCGACGATGGGCGACACCGCGACGACGGGCGCGGCGCTGCGGCGGAGCGCCTCGCGCACGCCCGGGATCGCGAGAATCGGCCCGATCGACACCACGGGGTTGCTCGGGCAGACGAGCACGCCCTCGGCGCCCGCGATCGCCTCGAGCACGCCGGGGCCGGGTCGCGCGCGCGCCGCGGCGCCGAGGTCCACCTCGGTGACCTCGTCGGGCGCGCCGTCGCGCGCGAGGTACTCCTCGAAGTGGAGCCGGCGCCCGTCGCGCAGGCCCACGAAGGTGGGGCAGGGGTCCTCCGACATCGGCAGCAGCCGGCTCGCGACGCCGAGCGCGCGGCGGATCTCGTCGGTGACGGCCGCGAGGCCCGCGCCCTCGCGCAGCCGGAGCGTGCGGTGGAGGCACGTCGCGAAGTCGCGGTCGCCGAGCCGGAACCAGGTCGGGTGGCCGAAGCGCGCGAGCGCGTCGACGAGCGCGAACGAGTCGCCTTCGAGGCCGTAGCCCTTCTGCAGGTCGACCTGACCGGCGAGCGTGTAGGTGACGATGTCGAGGTCGGGCGAGACGTGGACGCCGTAGAACTCGCGGTCGTCGCCCGTGTTGACGACCGCGACGACGTCCTCGGGTCGCACGACGGCGACGAGACCGCGCAGGAAGCGCGCGGCGCCGACCCCGCCGGCGAGCGCGACCCAGCTCAAGGCGCCGCTGGGGTCAGGGCTGGTCGAGCTGCGCGCGTTCGCTCTGGAGGGTGCGCAGCTCCGCCAGCCGCTTCGGCAGCCGCTCGGCGACCTCGCGGAAGGAGAGGTCGTAGGCGATCACGCCGGGATCGGCGGGCGCGGGCGCGGCGAGCAGGGTCTTGAGCGCTTCCTCGTCGGAGGCGATCTCGGCCTCGAGCGCCGCGATGCGGGCGTCGAGGTCCTCGGCGCGGCGCGGTGCTGGCTCGGCCTGTGCGGGCGGCTCGGCGCTCGCCGCCGGAGCGGGGGCGGCCGCGGTCGGGTCTTCTCCTTCGGGGAGCTCGGCGGGCCGGTCCGTGGCGGCGAAATCGTCGCCGCCGCCGGGCTGCGAGCCTGCCGCGGCGGCCGAGGCCCCGGTCTGGTCGCCGCCGCTCGCGCCGCCGGCGGCCGCGGTGCCGGCGTCCCACTCCGGCTGCGGGGCCGGCGCGGGGGCGGCGTCCGCCGGCTCCGGCGGCGCGACGTCGCGCGCCGCGAAGCCGTCGCTCGGGCTCGCGCTCGTGCCGCCGAGCGCGCGCACGGATCCTCGCACGCTGCGCGGGACGCGGCCCAGGTCGGTCGTGTAGTGGGCGATGCCGTTCGCGTCGACCCACTTGTAGATGGTGGGCGGCGCGGGGGCCGCTTCCTCGCCGCGCGCGCCGGCCGCCGCGAGCGAGACGCCGAGCGCGGCGGCGAACGCGAGGACGCGGCTGGGGGCGCGGCGCGGGGCGGGCATCGCGGCGACATTCTTCGCGAGGGGGGAGGAGGCGTCAACCGCGCGCACGCGCGGTCGCGCTCGGCGGACCGCGCGGCGTTCACGCGGCGCCGCCGACGGGCTGACCGACCTCGCGCAACCCCTCGCCGGTGCGCGACTTCCGGGGCGCGCGGCGCGGGCGCGCGCGGGCACGCGGCTTGCTGAAGGGCCGCCCCGTGATCGAGCTCGTCTCCGCCCGCAGCGTCCCGCGCGCCGCCGCGCTTCGAGGCTGCCCTTGCGGCGCGCTCGCGCGGCTCGCCGCACCGCTCGTCGCGCTCGCCCTGGCCGTCGTACACGCGCAAGTGTCCAGCGCGGTGATCGGACCGCCGCTGGCCGCCCCGTCTGCAGCGGCGCCGTCCGCCGATCCGCCCGCCGCGCCGCCGCCTGCCGACGCCGCGGTCGACGAGCCGCGCGCGCTCGTCTGGCGCAGCCACGGCGCCTGGCCGGGCACGCGCGACGCGGAGGCCGTCGCGCTCTGCGCCGACGGCCGCGTCGCGGTGGGCGACGCGCGCGGTGTGTGGCTCGCGAGCGCGGGCGCCGCGCCGCGGCGCGCGCTCGGGCGCGGGCCCGTGCGCGAGCTGCGCTTCGACCCGCTCGGGCGGCTCCTCGCGGCGACGGATCGCGGCCTCTACGCGATCGAGACCGACGGCCGCGTGCGCAAGCTCGCGCTGGCCGGCGGCGGGAAGGCGTCGCGCGCGCGGCGCGTGGCCGTCGCCGGCTCTGCCCTCGCTGCCGGCACGGAAGACGGCGTCCAGCTCGCGCTCGAGGGGCACTCGTTCGCGCGCCTCGACGGCGGCGTCCCCGACGGGCCCGTCGACGCGCTCGGCCTGCGGCCCGTCGACGGCGGCCTCGAGCTCTGGCTGGTGACGGCCGGCGCGCTGCACCGCGTGGAGCTGGCGCCCGCGGCAGGCGCTGGGACCGCGGCCCCTGCCGCGGGCGTCCTGCGCGCCGAGGCCATCGCCATCGCGGAGGGCCCGGGCGCGCGCGAGGCGCTCGACGTCGCCGTGGACCTCGCCGGCGCGAACGTCGCGGTGCTCTCCGCGACGGACCTGGCGGTGCTGCGGGGCGACGCGTGGAGGAGCCTCCCGCTCGGGCTTCCAGCCGGCGCGCGCGCCCGCCGCCTCGGGCGCGGGGTGGGGCGGCTCTTCGTCGCGACGGATGCGGGCCTCGTCGAGGCGACGGGCTTCGAAGGCCCGTGGCGGCGCGCCGCCCCGCCTGCGGGCGCCACGGCCGCGACGGCGCTCGCCGGCGACGAGTCGCGCGTCCTCGCGACGACCGCGCGCGGCCTGCTCGAAGCACGCGAGGAGGTCGCCGGGACCGCGCCGCGCTCGACGGCGCCTCTCGCACACGCGCTCGACCACGACGACTGGCTCGCGCGCGTGCGGGGCGAGCCGGCCGTGCAGACCGTCCACGCCGCCGCGCTGCGCTACCTCGCGCTCGGGCCGGAGCGCATGCGCTCGCTCCAGCGCGGCGTCGACCGGCGCGGCTGGCTGCCGGTGCTCGAGCTGCGGGGGAGCGCGGGCCGGGTGCGCAGCACCCGCCTCGACCGCGACCAGGTGCTCACCTCGGGTCTCTTGAACGAGCTCTTCGACCGCCAGCTCGACCGCGGCACCGACTACGGCGGCGCGCTCGTCCTGGCCTGGGAGCTCGGCGACCTCGCCTACCACCCGGAGTCCATCGACGTCTCGCACGAGGCGCGCGAGGTGATCGAGCTGCGCGACGAGGTGCTCGACGAGGTGACGCAGCTCTACTACGAGCGGCGCCGCAC
>DATAGA010000503.1:0-1804 GCA_036257215.1 Myxococcota bacterium | reverse complement strand
CGGGCGGCGCGCAGCGCTGGGGCGGAGGCACCCTGGCGCTGCTCGTCGCGAGCCCGCTGCCGCCCCTCTACCTGCTCACGATCGCGCTCCACACGCGCGTCGCCGCCCTCGAGAAGAACCCGACCCTCGGCGCGGCCGTCTGCGCGCCGTTCGTCGCGCTCGCCGCGCTGATCGCGACGAACGACTTTCACCATCTGGTGCTGCGCGGGGCGCCGCGCCCGCTGCGCCCGCCCTCGGAGTGGGCCGGGCCCGGCTTCTGGGCGTTCGAAGCGTGGGTGTACGCATATTTCTTCCTGGGGCTCGGCCTGCTCGCGCGCACGCTCGCCTTGGGCCCGACCCGCGACGACCGCCAGCGGGCGCTGCTCATCGTCGCGGCGACGGTGCTCCCGCTGGCCGCCCACACCGCGCACCTCGCGGGCTGGCTCCCGCTCGGCTACCCGGTGACGCCGGGCGCGCTGGGGCTCACGGCCCTCCTCGTCGTCGTCGGCATCGACCGCTTCGCGCTGCTCGAGGCGCAGCCCGTCGTGCAGCGCGACGTCGTGGAGCAGCTCCACGACGGCCTCGTCCTGGCCGATCCCGGCGGCATCGTGATCGACGCGAATCGCGCGGGAGAGCGCCTCGTCGGCGCGCCGCGCGAGGCGCTGCGCGGCCGGCGCCTCGACGAGATCCTGTGCGACCTCGGCGGCGACGACGCGCTCCGCAGCGTCCCGCTCTCGGACGGCGCCGAGGTCGAGCTGCCTACGCTCGACGGCCGCCGGCTCGAAGTGCGGGCGGGCGCCGTGCACGCCCACGCCGGACAGCCCGCCGGCCGCTTCCTCGTGCTGCGCGACCGCACCGACCAGTGGCGGCAGGAGCGCACGCTGCAGCAGCGTCAGCGCCTCGAGAGCGTCGGCGTCCTGGCCGCCGGGGTGGCGCACGAGGTCAACAACCCGCTCGCGTTCGTGCGCGCGAACCTCGTCCACTTGCAGGAGCTGGCGGCGCGGCTGCCGAAGCTGGTCAAGCCCGACGCCGACGAGGACGCCCGCGAGCTGCTCGAGCTGCCCGAGGTGCTCGGCGAGAGCCTGCACGGGCTCGACCGCATCGGCCGCATCGTCGAGAGCCTGCTCCGGTTCGCGCGGCCGCCTTCGGACCGGCGCCGCGAGGTGTCGCTGAATCAGGTCGCGGCGGAGGCGCTGCGTTTCGCCGCGCTCCACCGCGGCCGCACCGTGCGGGTCGACACCGCGTTCGATCCCGCGCTCCCGACCGTCGAGGCGTCGGAGGAGCGGCTCGTGCAGGTGGCGCTGAATCTGATCCTCAACGCGAAGCAGGCGCTCGCCGAACGGCCCGACGGCGCGATCCGCCTCGAGACGTCGCGCGAGGGCGAGAGCGTCGTCCTGCGCGTGCGCGACAACGGCCCCGGCGTGCCGCCCGCGCTGCGCGAGCGCATCTTCGACCCCTTCTTCACCACGCGCGAGCCGGGCGAGGGCACGGGCCTCGGCCTCGCGATCGCGTTCGACATCCTGCGCGAGCACGAGGGCGCCCTCGAGCTCGAGTCGCCGCCGGCTGGCGCCTGCTTCGCGGTGCGGCTCCCGCTGCGGCGCGCGCCGCGGACGCCCGCCGACCCGGGCCGCGCGCCGGCGCGGCCTACGGCGCCCCGTCCATGAACTCGCGGAACCCGTAGCGCGGGAACGGGCCGAAGAAGCCGTACTCGAACAGGCCGTAGCCGACCTCGCCGGTCGAGAGGCGGAAGCGCGCGGGAGCGTCGCACAGGCCCCAGAGCCGCTCGCGGTCCTTCTCGGTATCGAGCACGACGCCCTGGACGACG
>DATAGA010000448.1:0-5706 GCA_036257215.1 Myxococcota bacterium | reverse complement strand
CACCGCGGCGGCGGGCGTCGTGGGGTCGCGGCCGCCGGCGAGGACGCGCGCGACGAGGTCGTCGAGGTTGCGCATGCCCATCAGGATCACGAGCGTGTCGGCCGAGCGGGCGAGGCCCTCGAGGTCCAGCCGCTCGCGCGGGGCGCTCGGGTCCTTGTGGCCGGTGACCACCGCGAAGGACGCGGCGTACCGGCGGTCGGTAAGCGGGATGCCCGCCACTGCCGGCACGGCGAACGCCGCGCTCACGCCGGGCACGACATCGAACTCCACACCGGCGGCCGCACACGCCGTGCCCTCCTCGCCGCCGCGTCCGAAGACGTAGGGGTCGCCGCCCTTGAGCCGCACGACGCGCAGCCCCGCCCGCGCGCGCTCGACGAGGAGCTTCGAGATGTCCTCCTGCGTGCGCGTCGGCTCCTCGTGGCCGCGGCGCCCGACGTCGATGCGTTCCGCGCCGAGCGGCGCCTCGTCGAGGAGCGCGGCGGGCGCGAGCGAGTCGTAGACGACGACGTCCGCCTCGCGCAGCGCGGCGAGGCCGCGCAGCGTGACGAGGTCGGGCGCGCCCGGCCCGGCGCCGACGAGCGTCACCTTGCCGCGGTGGGCGCTCACGGGCGCGCCCCGCCCGGGGCGAGCGCGGCGAGGACCGCGTCACCGCCCGCGGCGAGGATGGCGTCCGCCGCCGCCCGGCCGGCCGCCTCGGGCTCGGCGAGCGGCGCGCTCTCTGCGGCGCGCAGCAGCTTGCTGCCGTCGGGGCTCGCGAGGAGCGCGTCGAGCGCGATGCGCTCTCCCTCGACGCGCGCCCAGGCCGCGAGCGGGACGTTGCAGTCGCCGGCCAGCCGCTCGAGGAACGCGCGCTCGGCGCGTGTGGCGGCGCGCGTCGGCGCGTGATCCAGCGCTCCGAGGTCCGCCGCGAGCGCAGTCCCCTCGCGCGCCTCGAGCGCCAGCGTTCCCTGCGCGACCGCGGGCAGCAGCCGCGCCGGCGAGAGGCGCTCGGCGATGTGCGACGCGAGGCCCAGCCGGTCGAGGCCGGCGCAGGCGAGGACGACGGCGTCGAGGCCTTCCTCCGCGAGCTTGCGCAGGCGCGTGTCGACGTTGCCGCGCAGCGGCTCGATCGCGAGGTCGGGCCGCGCGGCGCGCAGCTGCGCGCCGCGCCGCAGGCTCCCGGTGCCGACCCGCGCGCCCGGACGCAACGCCTCGAAGGTCGAGCCGACCAGGGCGTCGCGCGGGTCGCCGCGCTCGGGCAGCGCGGCGAGGGCGAGCCCGGGCGCGAGCCGGGCGGGCAGGTCCTTCGCGCTGTGGACGGCGAGGTCCGCGCCCCCTTCGAGCAGCGCCTCCTCGAGCTCCTTCACGAACAGGCCCTTGCCGCCGACTCCGGCCAGCGAGACGTTCGGCATGCGGTCGCCGCTCGTCTTGATCCGCACGAGCTCGGTCTCGACTCCGAGCGCGCGCTCGATCGCGCGGGCGACGAGGCTCGACTGCGCGACGGCGAGCGCGCTCCCGCGCGTCGCGATCCGGAGCCGCGCCACGGCTACGCCTCGCCGTCCTCGGCGGCGTCCTCGTCGGCCTCGTCGCCGTCGAGGGCGAAGAGCGCCCGCGCCGCCTCGAGCGTGGCCAGGCCCTGCTCGCGGTCCTCCTGGGCGCGCAGGCGCGCGACGGGCGCGTGCAGCAGCTTGTTCACGAGCGAGCGCGTGAGGGCGTCCAGCGCCTCGCGCGGCACGCCCGCCGCCTCGAGCCGGCCCGCCGCGCGCTCGACCTCGCGCGCGCGGATGCGCTCGGCGCGGTCGCGCAGGTCGCGAATGGTCGGCACGGCGGCGAGCGCCGCCAGCCAGCCGTCGAAGCGCTGGCACTCCTCGAGCACGATCGCCTCGGCGAGGATCTTCTCGCGCCGCCGCTCCTCCGCGTTCGCCTCGGCGACGCGGCCGAGGTCGTCGACGTCGTGCAGGTACACGCCGTCGAGCTCGTCGACGCTCGGGTCGACGTTGCGCGGCACGCCGAGGTCGAGGACGAGCAGTGGCCGCAGGGGGCGCCCGCGCAAGGCGCGCTCGACGTGCTCGCGGGCGAGGATGGGCGCGTGGCCGCCGATGCAGGTCAGTACGACGTCGGACGTGCCGAGCAGCCCGGGCAGCTCGTCGAGCCCGTGGGCGGTGCCGTCGAACCGGCTCGCGAGGGACTCCGCGCGCGCGCGCGTGCGGTTGGCGATCCGCACCCGGGAGAGCCCCGCCTCGCGCATGGTCTCGAGGGCGAGCTCGATCATGTCCCCGGCGCCGACGAGGAGAGCGGCCTTGTCCTCGAGCGTCTCGAAGATCTCGGCGGCGAGCTCGGCCGCGACGCGCGCCACCGACACCGGGCGCTCGGCGATGCGCGTCTCGTTGCGCACGCGCTTCGCCGTCGCGAAGGCGTGCTGGTAGAGGCGCGTGAGGATCGAGCCGCAGGCGCCGGCCTCGACCGCGGCGCGGTACGCGTCCTTCACCTGACCGAGGATCTGCGGCTCGCCGAGCACCATCGAGTCGATCGACGCCGCGACCCGGAAGAGGTGGCGCACCGCCTCGCCGCCCGTGAGCTCGTAGAGGGATTCGCCGAGCGCGACGCCCGCGTCGGGCGGGGCGCCCTGCGCGAGCTCGCGCTCGAAGAACGAGCGCAGGCGCAGCCGGGCCACCTCCGGGCGCGCCGTCCACACGAGCGCCTCGACGCGGTTGCAGGTCGAGAGCAGCACCGCCTCCGCGACGACGTCGCGGTCCACGAGCTTCGCGAGCGGCGGGCCGGGGTCGTCCACCGCGTAGTGCTCGCGCAGGGCGAGCGGCGCCGTCCGGTGGTTCATGCCGAGGAGGACGATGTTCATCGCCACACTCCGACGCCGGCCACCGCGAGCACGAGGAACGCGAAGCCCGCCGCCGCCGAACGCGCCGACCAGGCCGCGCCCTGGCGCGCGAGGAAGCGCGCGCCGACGAGCGCCGCGTAGATCGCCCACGCGACGAGCGCCGCGTTCGCGTGGGGCGAGCGCGGCCAGAGCGCGCCCGTCGTGGCGTGGGTCCAGAGCACGCCGGTCACCAGCGCCAGCGAGAGCAGCAGGAAGCCGACGGACACGGTGAAAGCGTTGACGCGGTCGAGCGCCTCGAGCGGCGGGAGCAGGGCGCGCTGACCGAGGCGGGTCTTGCGCTTGAGGCTGCGATGCTGCGCGAGGTAGAGGAGACCCGCGGCGCCGGCGACGCCGAGGAGCGCGAAGCCGGCGCTGGCGAGGAGGACGTGCGCGTGCGCCCAGGCCGGCGCTTGCTCGCGCGCGGCCAGCGACGCGGGGTCGAGCGCGAACGAGCCCACGAAGACGCCGAGGAAGGCGGCCGGCGCGACCAGCACGGCCAGCGCGTGGAGGCGCGCGCGCCGGACGAGGCCGAGGAAGACGACCGTCCCGAGCCACGCGGCGAGGTCGGCGGCGCCGGGGAGCCCGGCGTTGCGCGGCGGCAGCGCGAAGGCGGGGGACTCGAAGAACGCGATCGCATGGACGACGGCGCCGGCCGCGAGCACGGCGACGGCGGTGCGGGAAAACGCAGCGCGGCGCAGCGCGAGCCCGAGCGTCGCGAGCACGGACGCCGTCAGGTAGATCGCGGCGGTGAGCGCGTGGAGGTCGGCGCTCATCGGTCCGGGCGGCGCGCCAGCCGCTCCATCTGCTCGGCGACCTTGGCGGCGTCGTGCACCATCTCGAACACGCGGTAGGCCGGCTCGCCGAAGAGCACGAAGCGGATCTCCTCGAGCGAGGTCGGCTGGGCGAGGTGCGCGCGGGCCTCCTCGATCAGGATCTCGGCGCAGCGCTGCAGCGGGAAGCCGGCGATTCCGGCTCCGATCGCCGGCACGGCGACCGTGCGCAGGTCGCGCTCGCGGGCGAGCTCGAGCGAGCGGCGCATCGACGAGCGGACGCTCTCCTCGGTGGCGCTCCCGCCGAGCGCCATGCCGGCCGCGTGGATCACGAAGCGCGCCGGCAGCTGCCCTGCCCCGGTGACGGCGGCGTCGCCGACCGCGATCGGGCCGTGGGCGTCGCACTCGGCCTGGATCGCGGGGCCGCCCTTCGCGCGGATCGCGCCCGCCACCCCGCCGCCCAGCTTCAGCGCACTGTTCGCGGCGTTCACGATGGCGTCGACCTCCTGCGCCGTGAGGTCGCCCTCGCGCAGCGTGATGCGCCCGCTCATCGGCGCGCCCCGCGCGCCGCCTCGATCACGCCCGCGGCGAGGAGCGGCAGCATGATCTCGTGGTGACCGACGAGGGAGATCCCCCGGCCGCCGAGGCGCGTCGGCCGCTCGACCACGTTCAGCGAGGGACGGTATTGCCGGATGAAGTCGAGGTTCACCGTGGTGAAGCGGCGCACGCGGTAGCCGAGGTTGCGCGCCAGGGAGAGCGCCTTCAGGAACACCTCGGGCAGGATCACGGCGGAGCCGATGTTGAAGAGCACGCCGTCCTCGAGCGTGGCGACGAGGCTCGCGAGCTTCTCGAAGTCGCGGTAGCTCGTGGAACCGAGCGCGGCGCCATCCGCGCCCGCGTGCATGTGGTGGATGTCGGTCCCGATCGCCGCATGCACCGTCACGGGGATGTCGAGGCGCACCGCCGCCGCGAGCACCGAGCGATCGCGGTGCGGGTAGCGCCCGTTCGCGATCTCGCGGGCAATCGCCTCCCCCATCCCGATCTCGTCGCGGTGCCCGTCGGCGATCGCGGCGTTGAGGCGCTCGGTCGTCTCGCGCGCCATGCCGAAGCTGCCGTCGTCGAGCGCGGGCCCGACGTCCTCGCTGGTGCGCCCCATCATCGCCAGCTCGAGGTCGTGCACGCAGCCCGCGCCGTTCATGAGGACGCCGCTCACGAGGCCGCGGTCCATGAGGTCGACCATCACCGGGGCGAGGCCCACCTTGATGAGGTGGGCGCCGAAGCCCCACAGGAGCGTGCGGCCGCGCTCGTGGGCGCGCGCGGTGGCCTCGATCGCGGCGCGCAGCTCCGCGGCCGCGAGGATCGACGGGAGCCCGTCGAGAAAGCGCGCGAGGGACCCGCCCGGGCGCCACGGGACCGCCTCGTCGGACCGGCGCACCTTGCTCGGGCGCCGGCGCGCCGAGACGGTACGCACCCGGGAGCGGTCGATGGGGGGGAGCCGTCTTGCCACGCGCCCGCCTGGGCGCAAAAAGCGCCGCAAAATCGAGGCCTTGCACGCTAGAAACTACCGCACGCCCCGCGGGCGTCAACGCGACGGGTGCTATCGTGACGAGATGGCACGCGCGACGCTCCTCGCGCTCGCGTTCGGCGCCGCGCCGGGCGCCGGCAGCTGCGACGCGTCGCAGGCGCTCGCGCGGGCGCTCGCCGCCGCGGGACGGCCCACGGTCCACGTCGTCGACGCAGCCACCGCGGCCGACCTCGCGGCCGCGGGGGGAACGCTCGTCGAGGCCCGCGGGGACGAGCTCGGGCGCGGCATCGCCGAGATCCCGGGGGCGACGGCCGTGCGCGAGGGAGCGCCCCTTGCCGATCTGCCGCCGGGTCACACCTTCGTCGTGGTCTCGCAGCAGCCGGAGCTCGCGCTCAAGCTCGCCGCGCGCCTCGCGCGCGCCGGCACGGCGCCGGTTGCGGTGGTCGCGGACGGGCTCCCGGCGTGGGGCCCGGCGCTCGAACGATCGGAAGCCAGGGAGGAATGATGGCCGCTGTGCTCGACGTGACGGATGCGAAGTTCGAAGAAGAGGTGGTCAA
>DATAGA010000445.1:0-3641 GCA_036257215.1 Myxococcota bacterium | reverse complement strand
GCGAGCGCGGCGTGCAGACGGCGGCGCACGAGGGACTGGAAGGCCGTCCGGCGCGGGACGCGCAAGGGCGAAGGCGGGAAGGGCTCGGCCACGATCGCCTCGGTCGACGCCCCGCCGGACTCGTGCAGGAGGAGAGGTCGACGGGCGTCGAAGCTTTCCCCCCGAGGTAGCGCAGCCCGCCGAGGTCCGCGATCGCGCGGACCGCCGGCAGCTCCGGCTCTTCGCCCGCGGCGCGCCGGGCGCCGCGCCGGCAGCCCACCGGCAACTCGGCGCGCTACCGCCGCCGCAGTGGGGTGTTCCCTTCAGGCTGAGGGGGTTTCCGGACGATGTCCTCGCGCGCGGCCGCGTCGGGCACTGGTCAGCTCACCTTCGCGTATGCGGCGAGCGCGGCGGGGAGCGAGGCCGTCTCGACGCCGGGCTCCTTCACCACGGCGCGCAGCCACTCGGGTCGCTCGTGGGCGCACACGGTCAGCGGGTGCGCGAGCCCGGAGAGATGCTTCGCGAGGCGCACGAACGCAGTGGCGTACTCGGGCGGACGGATGTCGCGCGAGAGCTCGACCAGCGCGAACGCGTCGGGCGGGACCGGCGCGCGGGCGTCGACGAAGGGGATGAGCGGGCTCGTCGGGCGGGCGCCGCCGCCGGCGAGGCCCGGACCGTCCGCGAGGACCGCGCCCCGCACGGCCTGCGGGCGCGCGCCCGCCGCGAGCAGCGCCACCCACGCCCCGAGGCCGCGGCCGTAGAGCGTCGCCGTGCCGAGCTCCGCGATCGCCGCGTCGGCGTCGCCCATCAGGCACTCGGCGGTGTAGCCGCCGCCGAGCGGGCGCGTCGACTCGCCGTGGCCCGTGAAGTCGAGCGCCCAGACGGGTCCGGGCCAGCTCGCGAGCGCGGGCGCCGCGCCCGCCGGCGCGCGTTCGCCGAGCCCGTGCAGCAGGAGCAGCGGCCGGCCGTCGCCGTCGCGCAGGCGGTGCAGCGCGAGCTCGATCTTCGAGTGGCGCAGGCGCTTGGTCACGCGGCGAGGAAGTCGAGCACGAGCGAGGCGACCTCGCGCGGGCGCTCGATGTGGATGAAGTGGCCCGTCTCGGGGAAGGTGACGACGCGACCGTCGTACGGCAGGAAGGGGCGCAGCGTCTCTTCGGTCGTGTCCCAGCCCATCGGCTCGCTGACCGACGCGAGCAGACCCAGCAGGGGCACCGAGAGTCCGGGCAGGCGGGCGAGATGCCAGTCCGGGCGCCAGGGTCCGAAGCCCCCCGGTCGCAGGGCCGGGTCGATCTTCCAGCGCCAGCCGTCCGCGGCGCGGCGTGCGCCCACCGAGACCAGGTAGAGCAGCCACTCGCGCGAGAGGCGCGGGTTCATGCGACCCCGGCGCTTGGCCAGCTCCTCGGGCGTCCCCGGCCTGCGCTCGTGGCCGGCGGCGCGGCGTCGGTGCGCGAGCCAGCCCGAGACCTCGTTCGCGAGGAGGCGCGTGCGCTCGTGGTCCGCGATGTCGGGGGCGGGCCGCCGCGACGGAAGGCCGTCGATCGAGACGAGCTTCGTCACCCGATGCGGGCAGGCCTCCGCGAGGTGCGTGAGGATCGCTCCGCCCTTCGAGTGGCCGACGAACGGGACGGGCTCGCTGGTGGTCGAGTCGAGCACCGCGAGCGCGTCGCGGGCGTCGGCGTCCCAGCTGTAGAGCGCCGCGTGGTCCGAGTCGCCGTGGCCGCGCTGGTCGAAGCTGACCACGCGCCAACCGCCGGCGGCGAGGAGCGGCGCGAAGACGTCGAAGGTGCGCGCGAAGTCGAAGCCGCCGTGCGCGAGCAGGAGCGGAGGCGCGTCCTCCGCACCCCACTCGTAGACCGCCAGGCGCAGCCCGTGGAAGTCGACGGTGCGCCGGCGGGGCGGAGGCTGCGCGCCGGAATAGAAGACGGGGAGGGCGTCGTCGGTCACGGGCGGACCGTATCAGACCCCGCCTCGGGCGCTGGCGGACCCCCGGGGGTCAACTGGCAAGGGAGCTTCACGCGGGCGTCATCGGGGGCTGCGATGATGCGCCGCGGATGGCCGGACTCGCGTCTCGCCCGCTGGCCCTGGCGCTCCTCTCGGGGCTCGCGCTCGCGTGCGGGGGCTTCGCGCTCTTCGAGTCGGACGACGTGCGTCCCAAGCGGCTCGTCGAGATCGAGCGCGGCGTGCTCTACCGGAGCGGGCAGATCTCCCCGCGCCTGATCCGCGGCGTGCTCGAGGACCTGCAGATCCGGCGCGTGGTGTGGATGCTGCACTACGACGACGCGAAGGCGAGCCACCGCGCGGAGAAAGAGGCGATCGAGGCGCTCGGGATCGAGCGGCTCCACTTTCCGATGCGCGGGGATGGCACCGGCAAGGTGTCGCGCCTCGCGGACGCGATCGCGGCGGTGCACGAGGCGCGCCGCGCCGGCGCCCCGGTCCTCGTCCACTGCGCCGCGGGCTCGCGCCGCTCTGCGGCGGTCGTCTCGATGTACCAGCTGCTGGTGGAAGGCCGCCCCGTCGACGCGGTCTACCGCGAGCTCGACCGCTACGGCACGCGGCCGGTCGCGCACTCCCCGCTGCTCCCCTACCTGAACTCGAACATGCGCGAGCTGGCGGAGGAGCTGGTCGAGCGCGGGGTGATCGAGCGCGTGCCGGAGCAGCTGCCGCTGCTGCGCCCGCCGGCGAAGTCCGGTCTGCGCGCTCGCCTCGCGCTGGCAGCGTCGGCGCGCACGCCCGGAGCGCTGGCGCTCTAGCCGCGAGCCGGGGCTAGGCCGGCACGACCTTCTCGAGGAACGGGCGCAGCGCCTCCTCGTCGAGCGTCTCCTGCGTGAGCAGGCGCTCCGCGCCCTCGCGCAGGACCGTGGCGTTGCGCCGGAGGATGCCGAGCGCCCGGTCGAACGCGGCGTCCACGAGCTGGCGCACCGCGACGTCGATCTCGCGTGCGGTGGCCTCGCTGTACTCGCGCCGCCCGACGCCCGTCGGGACGAAGCCCGGCTCGTCGACGAAGGTCGCGTTCCCGAGCTCGGGCACCATCGCGTAGCGGGCCGCCATGTTGCGCGCGATGTCGCTCGCGCGGGCGAGGTCGTCCGCGGCGCCGGTCGAGAGGTGGCCGAAGACGATGTGCTCCGCGGCGCGACCGCCGAGCAGGACCGTCAGCTTCCCTTCGAGCTCCTCCCGAGTCATCAGGTACCGGTCGTCGGTCGGGCGCTGCATCGTGAAGCCGAGCGCGCCGATGCCCCGCGGGATGATCGACACCTTGTGCACCGTGTCCGCGCCCGGCGTGGCGGCCGCGACGATCGCGTGGCCCATCTCGTGGTGCGCGACGATCTCGCGCTCCTTCGGGTTCAAGAGGCGGTTGCGCCGCTCGAGCCCGGCCACGATGCGCTCGATCGCGACGCTGAAGTCCTCGAGCGCAACCGCGTCCGCGCTGCGGCGCGTGGCCACGAGGGCCGCTTCGTTGACGAGGTTGGCGAGGTCCGCGCCGGTGAAGCCGGGCGTCATCGCCGCGACGCGCTCGAGGTCGGTGCCCGCGGCCAGGCGGATCTTGCGCACGTGCACCCGCAGGATCTCGAGGCGGCCGTGCTTGTCCGGGCGATCGACCAGCACCTGGCGGTCGAAGCGCCCGGCACGCAGCAGGGCGGGGTCGAGGATCTCCGGACGGTTGG
>DATAGA010000441.1:0-4499 GCA_036257215.1 Myxococcota bacterium | reverse complement strand
AGGCGCGGCACCACCGCCCGCGCGACCACCGCGAGGGCGCCGACGCCGCCGACGAGCTTCGCCACCGAGAGCGCGACGTCGCCGGCGCTCGCGCCCGCGCGGCCCGCAAGGATCGGAAGGGCGATCAGGAACGGGACGATGCACAGATCCTGGAACAGGCAGATGCCGACCGCGATCCGCCCGTGCGGCGCGTCCGCCTCCTCGCGCTCGGTGAGGAGGCCCATGACGAGCGCGGTGCTCGACATCGCGACGAGCGCGCCAAGCACGAAGTCGACCGGCGGGTCGACGCCGACCGCGACCGCCCCGCCGGCAACGAGTGCGACGGTAAGGGCCACCTGCAGCGCGCCGGCGGCGACCGCCTCGCGCCAGGCGTCGCGTACGCGGTCGAAGGGCAGCTCGAGGCCGATCTCGAACAGGAGAAAGACGACGCCGAACTCGGCCAGCGCGCGCACGTGCTCGGGGTCGGCGAGGCCGAGGGCGCCGGGGCCGACGAGAGCCCCCATCGCGAGGAATCCGGCCATGGTGGGGAGGCCCAGGCGCGCGAACACCGCGACGCCCGCCGCCGCCACGGCGAGCGCGGCCAGGAGCTCGACCAGGACCCCCTGCTCCACCTCGTCCTCCGCGCGCTCGCGCCGTTATCGCGAACGCGCGGCGCAGGTGCCAATCAGGGCAGGAGCAGCAGCTTTCCGCTGGTCGCCCGGCTCTCGAGCGCGCGGTGCGCCGCGGGCGCCTCGGCCAGCGAGAAGCGCCCGCCGATCGTGAGCCGGAGCGACCCGTCCGCGACGGCGCCGAGCACGGCGGCGGCGCGCTCTTCCAGCTCGTGTCGCGTCGCGGTGTAGTGCGCGAGCGACGGACGCGTGACGAAGAGGGAGCCGGCCGCGTTGAGGCGCTGCAGGTCCACCGGGGGCACGGGGCCGCTCGACTGGCCGAAGAGGACGAGCAGGCCGCGCGGGCGCAGGCAGCGCAGCGAGGCGTCGAAGGTGTCGCGTCCGACGGAGTCGTACACGACGTCGACGCCACGCCCGCCGGTGGCCGCGCGCACGGCCTCCACGACGTCCTTCTCGTCGTAGCGCACGACCTCCGCGCAGCCCGCGGCGCGCGCGCGCTGCGCCTTCTCGGCGCTCGAGCAGGTGCCGATGACGCGCGCTCCGGCGCGCGCGAGCAGCTGCACGAGGAGCAGGCCCGTCCCGCCGGCCGCGGCGTGCACGAGTGCGCTGTCTCCCCGCCGCGTCTCGCGGGCGCCGTGGCTCAGGTAGTGCGCCGTCATCCCCTGCAGCATCGCCGCGGCCGCGTCCTCGTCGGAGACGGCGGCGGGCACGCGAACGAGCGCGTCCACCGGCGCGACGGCGCGCTCGGCGTACGACCCCGGCACCGCCGACCACGCCACGCGGTCGCCGGGCGCGATCTGCGTCACGCCCGGCCCGACGCTCTCCACGGCCCCGGCGCCCTCGAGCCCGGCGACGAACGGAAGCGGCCGCGGATAGAGGCCGGTGCGGAAGTACACGTCGATGAAGTTCACGCCCGCGGCGCGCACCGCGAGGCGCGCCTGGCCGGGCCCCGGCGGGCCCGGGTCGTGCGCGTCGACGCGGAGCACGTCGGGCCCACCCACCTCACGCACGACGATGGCGCGGCTCACGCGCGGGAGGGTAGCCTCGCGAGGGCATGCCGCTGCGCCGCCGCGCCTCTCTCGCCGCGCTCGCGTGCGCGCTCGGTGCGCTCGCGCCAGCGCCGGCGGCTCTTTCCGCCGCGGATCCCGCGGCGAAGGCCGCGCTCGCGTTCCGGCGCGACGACGGAACGGAGGTCGTGCTCGACAAGGACCGCCTCGCCGCGCAGTGCGGGCTGCGCGAGGTCGAGGTGGTCGATCCGTACTACGGGACGCCGCGCCGCTTCCTCGCCTGCCCGCTCGAGCGCGTGTTCGAGCTCGGCTTCGGCGCGCCGCCCGCGGCGTTCGAGGACCGCGACTTCCTGCTCGAGGCGCTCGACGGCTACACGCGGACCGCGCCGGGCAGCCAGCTCGCGTCGGGCGGCGCCTGGCTCGCCTTCGCCGACGCCGCGCGCGCCGCGCGCGGCGAGGCCGGCTTCGACCCCATCGACCGGCGCCAGGTCGACCCCGGTCCCTTCTACCTCGTGTGGACCGGGCCGGGCCGGAACGACGCGCACCGCTGGCCCTGGCCCTACCAGCTCGCGCGCATCGCGGTCGCGCGGTTCGAGGAGCGATTTCCCCACACGGTCCCGGTGGGCGCCGCCGACGGCTCGCCCGCGCACCGCGGCTTCGAGCTGTTCCGGCGCGAGTGCGCGATGTGCCACGCGATCAACGGGGAAGGCGGGACCGTCGGGCCCGAGCTCAACGTGCCGCGCAGCATCGTCGAGTACCGCCCCGCGGACCAGATCAAGGCGTACGTGCGCGACCCGCAGAGCTTTCGCTACACGAGCATGCCGTCGCACCGCCACCTGACCGACGCCGACCTCGACGCCCTGGTCGCGTACTTCACCCACATGAGCGCGCACAAGCGCGACCCCGGCCCTCGCCCGGCCGCTCCGGAGACCGAATGACGCGCACACCCCGCCTGCGGATCCAGGCCACCCTCTGCGCCGCGCTGTCCGTCGCGCTCGTCGCCGCCGGCTGCGCGCGGCCGCGCGCCGAAGAGCCCGAGCCGGTCGCCGTCGCGGAGTCGCAGCGGACGCTCTCGACGGGCGCCATCGTGGGCCGCGACGGCCGCTACGGCGGGCACGCCTGGCTCGGCGTCCCGTACGCGCGGCCCCCGGTCGGTCCGCTGCGCTGGCGCGCGCCCGAGCCGCCGCCCTCTTGGAGCGGAACGCGCGAGGCGCTGCGCAAGGGCTCCGCCTGCGTGCAGCTCGCGAGCGGCCTCGGCGGCGCCGACCAGGCGCCGGAGGGCGAGCCCACGGGCAGCGAGGACTGCCTCGTGATGAACGTATACGCGCCGCGCTTCGCCCCGGCCGAGGTGCCGCGCGGGGAGGCGCGCCTTCCCGTCATGATGTGGATCCACGGCGGCGGCAACACGATCGGCGAGGCGTCGTTCTACGACGGCAGCCGCCTCGCCACCGAGAACCGGGTGGTCGTCGTGGCGGTGAACTACCGGCTGGGCCCCTTCGGGTGGTTCCGACACGAGAAGGTGTGGGCGCCCGACGCGAGCGAGGACGACCGCTCCGGCAACTACGGGACGCTCGACCTCGTGCAGGCGCTCCGCTTCGTGCGCGAGAACGCCGACGCGTTCGGCGGCGACCCCGGCAACGTCACGATCTTCGGCGAGTCGGCCGGCGCGGCCAACGTCGGCTCGCTCCTCCTCTCGCCGCGCGCACGCGGGCTCTTCCACCGCGCGATCGTGCAGAGCGGGGGCACCCACACCTACGAAGTCGTGGAGGCGTCGGCTCCGACGGCCGCCGGGGGACACCGCTGGAGCACCGCAGAGGGCGTCGCCGCCCTGCTCGAGCGCGGTGGGCTCGCTCCCGACCGGGCCGCCGCGCACGCGAAGGCGAACTCGATGTCGGCGGCCGAGCTCGGCGCGTGGCTGCGCGAGCGGCCCGCCTACGAGGTCCTCGAGACCTACGCCTCGACCGGCGCGTTCGGCGGCATGCTCGACGTCCCGGACCTGGTCCGAGACGGCGCGGTGCTTCCGGCGGACTCGGGCCTCGCGCTGCTCGCCTCCGGGCGCAGCGCGCAGGTGCCGGTCATCCTCGGGACCAACCGCGACGAGGTGAAGCTCTTCATGGCGCTCGACGACGAGCGCGTGTGGAGCTTCTGGTTCCTGCGCTACGTGCGGGACCGCGCGCGCTACGAGCGCGACGCGGAGTACGGGAGCCGCGGCTGGAAGGCGAGCGGAGCCGACGAGCCCGCGACGGCACTGGCGAAGGCCGGCGGCGCGCCCGCGTACGTCTACCGGTTCGACTGGGACGAGCTGCCGACGATCCTCGGCATGGACCTCGCGCGCCTGCTCGGCGCCGCGCACGGCTTCGAGATCCCGTTCGTGTTCGGGCACTTCGAGCTCGGCCGCCTCGGGGCGGGGATCTTCCGCGAGGAAACCGAGGCCTCGCGCCAGGCGCTCTCGGCGCAGATGCGCAGCTACTGGAGCCAGTTCGCGTACACCGGCAACCCCGGCCGCGGCCGGCGCGACGAGCTGCCGGAGTGGCCCGCGTGGACCGCAGCGGGTGGACCCACGCTGGTGATCGACACGCCGGCGGGCGGCGGCCTGCGCGCGGAGCCCGTGGTCGAGAGCGGCCCCGCGCTCGCCGACCAGCTGCGAGCGGACCCGCGCTATGCCGACGTGGCCGAGCGCTGCACGGGCCTCGGGCGCCTCTCGCTGCGCTCCGAGACGTACACCGAGGAAAGCTACGCGGCGGAGCCGCTGTGCACGGGGCGGCCGCCGCCGCCGTTCTAACGGGGGCGATCGCGTGGCCGGCGCGCGTGCCGAGTCTCACGCCGGCGCCTCAGCCTGCGTCGCGGGCGAGCCTCACGCCGCTGAACTGCCAGCGCGCCGTCG
>DATAGA010000429.1:0-5995 GCA_036257215.1 Myxococcota bacterium | reverse complement strand
GCCTGCATGCCGGGCTGCTGGTCGCCCATCTCGCCCTCGATCTCGGCGCGCGGCACGAGCGCCGCCACCGAGTCGATCACCACGAGGTCCACGGCGCCGGAGCGCAGCAGCACGTCGGTGATCTCGAGCGCCTGCTCGCCGGTGTCGGGCTGCGAGACGAGCAGGTCCTCGACCTTGACCCCGAGCCGGCGCGCGTACTGCACGTCGAGCGCGTGCTCGGCGTCGATGAACGCCGCGACCCCGCCCGCCTTCTGCACCTCGGCCACCGCGTGCAGCGAGAGCGTCGTCTTGCCGCTCGACTCGGGCCCGTAGATCTCGACCACCCGCCCGCGCGGGTAGCCCCCGATCCCGAGCGCGAGGTCGATGCTCACCGAGCCGCTCGAGAAGGCGCCGATCTCGCGGTCGATTGCCTCCTCGCTCATCGTGAGGATCGCGCCCTTGCCGAACTGCTTCTCGATCGAGGACAAGGCGAGCTCGATCGCCTTGCGCTTCTGGGCCGCCACCTCGCTGCGAGGCTCAAGCGGTCGGACGTTCTTCGCCATGGACATCTCCTTCGGAATGGTTGGAACCGGGTGATGGGGCGCCGAGCGCCATGCGCTCGACGGGGGTGTGCAGCGCGCCCTCGGGCCGCAGCTCGCTGCGGTAGAGCACGACCTCGCGCACGCGGAAGGGCGCGGGCTCCAGGGCTCCGGCGGCGGCCGGAGCCGGGTGCATGCGGTCGCGCACGCGGCCGAGGGTGAGGTGCGGGCGGAAGGCCCGCGGCTCGGCCGGGAAGCCCGCGCGCACCGCGGCGGCACGGGCGGCGCGGGCCAACGCGGCGAGCGGCGCCTCGGGCGCGAGGGTCGCGGCGATCACCTGGGGCCGGCGCGCCGACGGGAAGGCGACCACCGCGCCGAGCGAGAGCTCGAAGGCCGCGACGTCCGCGAGCGCGGCGGCGACGGCGCGCGCGAGCGGCGCCGCCTGCGCGGACTCGATCTCGCCGAGGAAGCGCAGCGTCACGTGGTAGCTCTCGGGCCGGACCCAGCGCACCTCGCGCCCGCGCACCTCGCGCGCGAGGCGCTCCGCCGCCGCGGCGAGCGCGCGGCGCGCGGCGTCGCCGACGTCGACCGCGAGGAAGGCGCGCAGCGTCGCCGTCATGCCCGCTCCCGGCCGAAGCGCGGCGCGAGCGGCGGCTCGCCGAGCAGGTGGCGGCGCACGCGGTCGAGCGCGATCTGCGCGGTGAGCGAGCGGTGGCGCTCGCGGTCGAGCGGGAGGAAGAGCTCGAGCGCCTCGCTGCCCTCCGGCGACGCGAAGCCGACGAACACCAGCCCGACCGGCTTCTCCGGCGTGCCGCCGTCCGGGCCCGAGATGCCCGTGGTCGAGACCGCGAGGTCCACGCCGAAGCGGGCCCGCGCGCCCTCGGCCATGGCGCGGGCGACCTGGCTCGACACGGCCCCGTGTCGCTCGAGCAGCGCCGCCGGGACGCCGAGGAGATCGCGCTTCGCCTCGTTCGCGTACGCGACGACGCCGCCGCGGTAGTAGCGCGACGCGCCCGGCACGGCGGTGAGGCGCTCGCCCACGAGCCCGCCGCTGCAGGACTCGGCCGTCGCGAGCGTGAGCCCGCGCGCGGCGAGGAGCGCGCCCACCACGTGCTCCATCGTCTCCTCCTCGCCCGTCCCGTAGACGATGGCGCCCAGCCGCTCGCGGATCGCGTCGCACACCTTGGCGAGGCGCGCCTCCGCCTCCTCGGCCGTCGCGCCGCGCGCCACCGGGCGCAGGTAGTTGTCCGGGAACGCGGTGCGGAAGCCGAGCGCGACGTCGGCCTCGCGCGCGACGTCGCGCAGCTCCTGGTCGAGGTTCGACTCGCCGAGCCCGAAGGTGCGCAGCAGCACCGCGCGCATCGCGCGCGGCGGGCGGCCGGCGCGCGCGAGGCGCGCCTCGATCCGCGGCACGACCTGCTCGTCCATCATGCGGACGAGCTCGCGCGGGACGCCAGGCAGGCAGAAGAAGACCGCGGGCGCGCGCCCGCCGTCGCGCGGCGCCTCGAGCGCGCAGCCCGGCGCGGTGCCGACCGGGTTCGGCAGCACGTCCGCGCCGACGGGGAGCCAGGCCTGCTTCGCGTTGATCTCGGCCATCTCGCGCCCGAGCCGCGCGAAGAACGCGCGGATCTCGGCGAGCGACGGCTCGTGGAGCGCGAGCTCGCGGCCGAACGTGCGCGCGAGCACCTCGATCGTGAGGTCGTCGCGCGTGGGGCCGAGCCCGCCGGAGACGAGCACGACGTCGGCCCGCTCGCGCGCGCGCAGGAAGGCATCGCGCATGTCGTCCGGGTCGTCGCGCACGGAGCTCTGGAAGTGCGTCTCGATCTCGAGGCGCAGCAGGCGCTCGGCGAGGACCGCCTTGTTCGAGTCGACGATCTCGCCGCGCATCAGCTCGTCGCCGATCGTGAGGATCTCGGCGATCACGCGGGCTCCGCGCCGCGCACGGCGGCGGCGAGCGCGAGCCCGGCGACGAGGGCGGCCGCCCCGAGCACGCCGGCCACGAGATCGTCGAGCATCACCCCGAACCCTCCGCCGACCCGCTCGTCCGCGATGCGGACCGGGCCCGGCTTCCACACATCGAACACCCGGAATGCGACGAATCCGGTCACGACCGCGAGCCAGCCGCCGGCTCCGCGCAGGCTCCACCCCGGCCAGGCGAGAAGCGGCGCGAGCGTCACCAGCTGGCCCACGACCTCGTCGATCACGATGCGCTGGTCGTCTTCGACGCCGCTCGCGGCCACGACCTGCCCCCCCGCCCACACTCCCGCCGCGAACAGGACCGCAGCGGCAACGCCGAGGACGACCGCGGCCGTCCCCCGCTCGAGAGGCGAAAGTAACACGAAAAGGGCCGACGCGAGAGCCGCCCCTGCGGTTCCGGGCGCGCCGGGGACGAGTCCCACGCCGCCGGCGGTGGCGATCCAGAACGCGAGCCGCGGCGGCGCCGCGGTCGCGGGCGAACGGTCGCGCTGCAGGCTCGGCTCCAGGCGTCGGGACCGGAGGAGCGGTTGGCGCCGGGGCGAGCCGGGGGGAGGCGCGCACCGACGGAGCGAGGGTATCGCAACCCGCCCGGCGGGCGCAGCCCGGCGCAGGCAGCCGACGCCGGAAAACGCTGGAAATGCGGCCCGAATCCTGATACCGGACGGTTCAAGGCGCGCCGGTCGGGCGCCGATGAGAGGCGCGGGCCTGGGCCGCCCCCGCGGCCGCCCGCTCGATGGGGTGATGAACCAGCCGCGCGCATCCGCCGCCACGGAAGGGAACCTCTCCGAGCGGACGCCCTCCGAGGCCACCGCCCTCCTGGTCGAGCTGGGCCGGGCGGTGAAGGCGCGCAGCTTCTACGCCGCCGGCGAGCCCGAGGTCCGGCTGCTGCTCGCGCGCGCCTGGCGCAGCCTGCACGGGAACCTGCTGCGCCACGGACGCCTCGACGTCACGGCCGACGGCGCGGGCCTGTGCGTCCCGAGCCTCGGGCTGCGCGTCCCGAGCGTGCAGCTCGGGGGCCTCGCGCAGCGCCTCGCCGAGCGACGCGTCACGGCGCTTCGCTTCGACGGCGGGCTCGACGCCGACGGCCTCGCGCGGCTCGTCGACTGGCTCGCCGCCGACGCGAGCGACGCGCCCGGAGTCGACGCGTTCCGCGACGCGCTCGCGGCGGGCGGCGTGCTCGGCGTGGCGCTGAACCCGAGCGCCGAGCGCGGCGTGCCGCGCGGGCGCGCGGCCGAGCGCGCGGCGGCCGGGGTCGCGGCCGACGCCGCGGCGAGCGCGAGGCGCGCCGCAGCAGTGGCTGCGCCGGCGTCCGCCGGGTCGGCGCTCGACCCGCCGCCGCTCGAAACCTCCCGGAGCGACGCGGCCCACGACGCGGCGTCCGAGCCGGCCGTCCTTCAGGCGGATGCTGCAGTCGGCGCGGCGTCGGCGCCCGTCTCGACGGGGCCGGCGCGCGAGCCGCAGCCGACGGCGTTCGAGCCGCCGACGGTCGAGCTCGAGCCCGGCCCCGTCGCGCCCGAGACGGACGACTCGCAGGCGGCGGAGTGGCTCGGGCCCGGCACGAGCGACGTCCCGGTGCGCGGCTCCCTCGGCGCGGACCTCCTGGCGGCGGAGTCGCTCGCTGCGGAGCGCCCGGCTCGAGCGCCCGCCGTGGCGCCCGCTCGCGCCGAGGACGAGCTCGTGCTGGCCGGGCTCGAGCGCGGTCTCGCGAGCGACTCGCTCGCCGACGCCGAGACGGACCCCGCGCCGGAGCCGGAGCTCGAGCCCGAGCTGCGGTTCGAGAACGACGCCTCGCCCCCGTTCGCCGACAGCGACGCGACCCCCGCCTCCTCCGCGACTCCGCGCGTCGGCGTCGAGGACACCGACACGGAGGCGGTCGAGGCGTCGTCGGGCGCAATCGGGCCCGACGACGGCGAGGACGCGCGGCCCAGCGAGCTCGCCGCCCTCCTGCGCGAGCTCGCCGGGTGCGAGGACGACTTCCAGTACCACGACCTCGCGCGCCGCGCCGAGGGGCTCGCGGCCGCGCTCGCGGACGAGGGGCACGTCGAGCTCGGCTACCGCGCGCTCACGCTCTTCGCCCACCACGCCGGCGACGACGGCAAGCGCAGCCCGCTGCAGCGCGACGCGGCGGCGGACCACCTGCAGCGCCTCGCCTCCGGGGCGCGGCTCGCGGAGCTGATCGACCGCGCGTGCTCGCCGGAAGCGGACACGAGCCTCTCTGCGACGCAGGTCCTGATGCGCCTCGGCGGACGCGTCGTGCCGGTCCTCTTCCGCGCCGCGGAGCGCGAGTCGGATCCTACCCGCCGCGGCCACCTGCACGGCATCCTGATCGCGATGGGCGACGCGGCGCTGCCCGAGGTGCTGCGCGCGATGGAGAGCGACGAGCCCGGCGCGGTACGCGCCGGCATCCGGCTCGCGGGCGAGATGCAGAGCCCGCGCGCGGTCGAGCCGCTCGCCTCGCTGCTCGAAGGCGACGCGGCCCCGCTGCGCCAGGAGGCCGCGAAGGCGCTGGTGCGGATCGGGGACGGGCGCGCCATCGACGCCCTCGTGCGCGCGCTCGAGAGCCCGGTGGAGGGCGTGCCCGGCCTCGCGTCCTACTGCCTCGGCGCGGCCGGCACCGCGCGCGCGGCCGACGCGCTCGCCGCGGCGCTGCGGCGCAGCCTCCTGCGCCGGCAGTTCCCCTTCGCCACCGAGCTCGTGCGCGCGCTCGGTCGGCTCGGCCGCCCGGAGCCGGTGCGCGAGCTCGCCGCGCTCTCGCGGCGCGGGGGCCTGCGCAACCGGCGCGCACTGCGCGAGCTGCGCGTCGCCGCGGTGACGGCACTCGGCCGCCTTCCCGGCGACGAAGCGGTCGCGGCGCTCGCCGAGTGCGCGCGTTCGCGGGACGCCCACGTGCGCCGCGCGGCCGAACACGCGCTCGAGCGGCGCGCCAGCGCCGCGCGCTGACGAGCGGGGGGCGATCCGCTCCGGGAACACATCCCAGCATCCGCTCGGGAGGGACGATCGCGCACGGCCGCGACTTCGTCCGCCCGGCCCGTCGCGAGGCCGCGGTACGCTCGCGCCATGCCGAGTGGCCAGGCGTCCGATGGCGAGCGCGCTCCCGAGATCGTGCTCGTGCGCCACGGCGAGACCGAGTGGAGCCGCAGCGGCCGGCACACGGGTCGCACCGACATCGCCCTGACCGAGGAGGGGCGGCGGGAGGCCGAGCGGCTGCGCGACGCGCTCGGCGGGCGCCGCTTCGCGCTCGTCCTCACGAGCCCGCTCCAGCGCGCCGCCGAGACCGCGCGCCTCGCCGGCCATCCCGACGCCGAGCCGGCGCCGGAGCTGATGGAGTGGGATTACGGCGACTACGAAGGCCGCACGACGCCCGAGATCCGCCGCGAGGTCCCGGGCTGGACGATCTTCCGCCACGGGGCGAAGGGCGGTGAGAGCGTCGCCGCGGTCTCCGCGCGCGTCGACGCCGTGATCGCGCGCGCGCTCGCGGCGGGCGGCGACGTGCTCCTCTT
>DATAGA010000369.1:0-16559 GCA_036257215.1 Myxococcota bacterium | reverse complement strand
CGCCGGACTCACCCACGCAGCGGATCGGAGCGCCGCCCGGCGAGGGCTTCGCCACGGTGCCCCACCGGGTGCCGATGCTCTCGCTCGAGAACGCGATGGCCGAGGACGAGATGCGCGCGTTCGACGATCGGGTGCGGCGCCTGCTCGACCGCGACGCCGTCGCCTACGTCGGCGAGCCGAAGCTCGATGGCGCGAGCGCGGAGCTCGTGTACGAGGACGGCCGGCTCGCGGTCGGATCGACGCGCGGCGACGGCCGCTTCGGCGAGGACGTCACCGCGAACCTGCGCCAGCTGCTGTCGCTCCCGCTCTCGCTGCGCGACGCTTCGCCGCCGGCGCGCGTCTCCGTGCGCGGCGAGGTCATCCTCCCGCTCGAGCGCTTCGAGCGGCTGAACCGCGAGCGCGAGAAGCGGGGCGAGGAGCCGTTCGTGAACCCGCGCAACGCGGCGGCCGGCGCGCTGCGCCAGCTCCACGACGTCGACCTGCGGCGGCTCCGCGCGCTCGAGTTCCGCGCGTACGCCGTCGCCGAGGGCCTTCCGACCCAGGTCCGCACGCAGTGGGACGTGCTCGAAACGCTCCGGCGCTGGGGCTTCGAGGTCAGCGCCGAGACCGCGCGCTGCGGCGACATCGACGCCGCGATCGCATACCACGCGGCGCTGCTCGAGCGCCGGAACGCTCTCGCGGTCGAGGTGGACGGGTCCGTGTTCAAGGTGAACGAGCTGGCGCTCCAGCGCGACCTCGGCGAGGTCTCGCGCGCGCCGCGCTGGGCGATCGCGTTCAAGTTCCCGCCGCAACAGCAGACCACGGAGGTGCTCGACATCTTCGCGAGCGTCGGCCGCACGGGGGCGCTCACGCCGGTGGCGGCGCTGCGCCCGGTCTTCGTCGGCGGGGTGACGGTCTCGCGCGCGACGCTGCACAACCAGGACGAGATCGACCGCAAGGACGTGCGCATCGGCGACACCGTGGTCGTGCAGCGGGCGGGCGACGTCATCCCGCAGATCGTGCGCGTCGTGCCCGAGCGCCGACCCGAGGGCGCCGCGCCGTGGCGGCTGCCGTCGCGCTGCCCCGTGTGCGGCTCCGAGGTCGTGCGGCTCCCGGGCGAGGCGGTGACGCGCTGCCCGAACCTCGACTGCCCCGCGCAGCTGAAGAACAACCTCCTCCACCTGGCGGCCCGCCGCTCGCTCGACGTCGACGGTCTCGGCGAGAAGCTCGTGGACCAGCTCGTCGAGAGCGGCCGCGTGCGGCGGCTCTCCGACGTGTTCACGCTCGACGCAGAAACGCTCGGCGGGCTCGAGCGCATGGGCGAGAAGTCGGCGGCGAACCTCTCCGCAGCCCTCGAGCGCGCCAAGAGCACGACGCTCCCGCGCTTCCTGCTCGCGCTCGGCATCCCGAACGTCGGCGAGACCGTCGCGCACGTCCTCGCCGCGCACTTCGGAGACCTCGACCCGATCCTCGCCGCGACGGTCGAGGAGCTCCAGGCCGTGGAGGGGATCGGGCTCGTGATCGCCGAGAGCGTGGCGCGCTTCTTCGCCGATCCACGCAACCGCGCCGAGGTGGAGCGGCTGCGCGCGTGCGGCGTGCAGTGGCCGAAGGGCACGGCGCGCACCGCGCGCCGCGGCGAGGGCCCGCTCGCGGGGAAGACGTTCGTGCTGACCGGCACGCTTCCCGGGCTGAGCCGCGACGAGGCGACCGAGCGCATCGAGGCCGCCGGCGGCAAGGTGACGTCGTCGGTCTCGAAGAAGACCAGCTTCGTCGTCGCGGGCGAGGAGCCCGGGAGCAAGCTGCGCAAGGCGCAGGAGCTCGGCGTGACGGTGCTCGACGCCGCGCAGCTCGAGCGGCTGCTGCGCGACGGGCCCGCGCCGGACGCGTGAGCTCAGGCTTCTCCGCGCGCCGCGGCGAACGTCCACTCGCCGCCCCGCCACGCCGACGCGCGGCCGCGCAGCACCGGGCGCTCCAGCTCGCGGCCGAACGCCGGGAAGTACGGCCCGCGCTCGACGCTCCAGGCCAGCGCCTCCGGCAGCATCAGCTCGATTCGCTCGCCGCTCGGGAGGCGCAGGGACGCGCGCCGGCCGTCGAGGGTCGGCTGCACGCCGGGCGCCAGCGGGAGGCTCGCCTCGACCTCCTTCGCGCGGCCCTCGACCCGATCGACGATCCGCACCGCCGCCTCCGACACTTCGAAGCGTCGGATGTGCACGACGCCCGGCGTGGCCCAGCCGGCGCAGCTCGCTTCGGCCGCCCGGTTCGGCTCGACCCCGCGCAGCTGCACGCGCGGGCGGCCGCCCACGCGGTGAGCGGCCCACAGCTCGGCCTGCTCGCAGCCGTCGACGGCGAGCGTCGCGTGCGAGCGCGTCGCGCGGCTCGCGTCGCGGCGCGGACCGGGCACGTACTCGCAAACCCCGGTGTCCGTCACGAGGCGCTCGCGCCCGACGCAGAGCTCGAACGCCAGCGCGTCGCAGTGCGCATGCCCCGGCTGGTACGCGGGACGCGGCCCGGCGACGGACGCGAGCAGGCTCCAGCGTCCCGCCGCCAGGCGCACGAACCCGGCGCCGTCGAGCACGCCCGCGACCGGCGGTCCGGCGGATGCGAGGCCGAGCCGGGCGGCGTAGTCGACGAGCTCCGCGGGCGCGGGTGCGATGCCGAAGGCGGCGTCGCCGACGAGCGCGATCTCGCCGTCGGGGTGGGTCCAGACCGCGAGCGCCCCCAGCATGCGCGAGGCGTGCGAGCGCAGGTCCGCCTCGAGCGCGGGCGCGAGGCGGCCCCCGCGCTCGGCGGCGAGGTTCAGCAGATCGAGCACCCGCTCGAGCACGAGCGCGTGGTACATCGGGCTGCGCTCGTAGTGCGCGCCGTCCGCGCCGATCTGCTCGGCGAGCTCGCTGCGCAGCACGTGCTCCCCGGCGCGCCACGCCTCGGCGTCCGGTCCGTCGAGCAGCACGCCGCCGAGCGCGAGCGCGAGCCGGTTGAAGAGCAGGTGGTTCGCGAGGAGGTCGAGCTCGAGGTTGGCCGCGAGCGTCGCGAGCTGGTCGGCGAGGGACGTCGCGAGCTCCGCCCGCAGCACGCCGTCGTCGGGGAGCGCCCCTCGGGTCGCGAGCAGCTTCGCCCAGACGAACGCGCGCTCGCTGATCACGGCCGGGTGCCAGCCGACGCCGTCCGTCTCGCGCGCGATCCAGTCGCGCAGGAGCACGGCGCGCTCGGCGGGAGCGACGCCGTCGGCGCGGAGCCAATCGCCGTATTGGAGATGGAACGCGAACAGCGGGCCGTGGCCGGCGTGGCGCCAGTCGACGGCCGCGAGCTCGCGGCCGATGAGCCGCACGCGGTCGGCCCGGCTCTCGCGCGCGTGCTCCGGCACCGGCAGGAACGACGTGGCCGGCGCGAGCGGCGGGACCGGCGGCACCGGGCCGCGCGCGCGCCGGGGCCGGCCGCGCGGACGGAAGGGGCGCGCGAGCTGGCCCGCGACCTGTGCGGGCCGCAGGTGACGCACGGTGCGCAGCCAGCGCGCGCCGCTCACCGCGTGCGGCGCTCCGCGCGCGGCGACGCGCGCAGCGCAGTCGCGCGGGCGTACGCCTCGCGGCGCGGGACTCCGAGACGCTCGGCGACCTCGCGCGCGGCGTCGCGCGCCGAGGCGCCGCCCGCGAGGGCGGCGCGCAGCGCGGCGTCGAGGTCCGCGGCCGCGGGCGCCTCGCGCGCCGCGGCGCCCGCGACGACGAGCGTCACCTCTCCCTTTGCCCCGCCGGCGAAGCGCCCGGCGAGCTCGCCGAGCGCGTCGCGCTCGAACGTCTCGTGGAGCTTCGTCAGCTCGCGCGCGACGCAGGCGCGCCGCTCCGGCCCGAAGGCCCGGGCCAGCTCGGCGAGCGTCGCGCCGATCCGGCGCGGCGACTCGAAGAAGAGCTGCGTCTCGGGGCGCTCGGCCAGGCTCGCGAAGAGCGCGCGCCGCTCGCCGGCGCGCCGCGGCGGGAACCCGTGGAACGCGAACGGCACCGGCGCGAGGCCCGAGCCGACCAGCGCCGAGAGCACGGCCGACGCGCCGGGAACGGGATGCACCGCGTGCCCGGCGGCGAGCGCCGCCGCGACGAGGCGCTCGCCGGGGTCGGAGAGCAGCGGTGTGCCGGCGTCGGAGACGAGCGCGACGTCGCCGCCCGCGGCGAGCTCGGCCAGGACCTCGGGCGCGCGGCTCGCCTCGTTGTGGGCGTGGAGCGAGCGCACGGCGGCGCGGATGCCGTGGCGCTCGAGCAGCGTGCGCGTGCGCCGCGTGTCCTCGGCGTAGATGCGCGCCGCTTCGCGCAGCGCGCGCAGCGCCCGCAGCGTCACGTCCTCGAGGTTTCCGATCGGAGTCGCGACGAGGTAGAGCGTGCCGGCGGCCATCGCGGGCGAGAGGCTAGTCTCTCCCCACCCCGCGGTCCCGCGGAGTCCTGCCATGCCCGCCGATCCGCGCGGCCCCCTCGGCCGCGAGGGCGAGGCGCGCGCCGCCGAGCTGCTCGCGGGCGCCGGCTACGCGATCCTCGCGCGCAACGTGCGCGCGGGCGGCGTCGAGCTCGACCTCGTCGCCGCCCGCGGCACCCTCGCCATCTTCGTCGAGGTGAAGACGCGCCGCGCCCGCGGCTGTGGCGCGCGCGAGGAGGCGGTCGACGCGCGCAAGCGCGCGCGCCTCGTGCGCGGCGCGGCGGCGTGGCTCGCGGCGCAGCCGCGCCGCTACGCGCGCGTGCGCTTCGACGTCGTCACGTGCGAGCTGAGAGGCGGCCGCTGGCGGCTCGAGCACTGGCCCGCCGCCTTCGACGCGAGCGACTGAGCGCGAGCGGCTACTCGGCGGGCGGGGCGTCGGCGGCCTGGTCGCGCTCGGCGGCGGCCTGCTCGGCGCGCGTCACGGAGCGCTCGCCGGCGAGCGCCTCGGCCGCGGTGCCGGCCTCGCTCTCGTCGGCCACGAGCGAGGAGAGGTCGCGCAGCTTCGAGCGCAGCCGCGCCTTCTTGCCGCGCAGGTCGCGTAGGTAGTAGAGCCGCGCGCGCCGCACGTGACCGCGGCTCTTGATCTCGACCTTCGCGACGCTCGGCGACTCGACCGGGAAGATGCGCTCGACGCCGACTCCGTACGACACCTTGCGCACCGTGAAGGTCGCCGAGGCGCCGCCGCGGCGGCGCCTGATCACGACGCCTTCGAACACCTGGATGCGTTCCTTGTCGCCTTCCTTCACGCGCACGTGGACGCGCACGGTGTCGCCCGGGCGAAAGGGGGGCAGGTCCTTGCGGTGCGCCTCGCGCTCGATCGTCTCCAGGATGTTCACGACCCCTCCTCCCGCCGGCGCCCCAGTAGATCCGGCCGGCGACGCCGCGTCCACTCCCACGCCTGCTCCGCGCGCCAGCGCGCGATCGCCGCGTGGTCGCCCGAGCGCAGCACCGCCGGGACCTCGAGGCCCCGGAACACCGCAGGCCGGGTGTATTGGGGACCCTCGAGCCTAGCGTCCCCGAACGATTCCGTCTCCACCGACGCCGGGTTTCCGACCACCCCCGGCACGAGCCGCGCCACGGCCTCGATCACGACCATCGCGGGGATCTCGCCCCCGCAGAGCACGTAGTCGCCGATCGCGAGCTCCTCGTCGACGGCGAGCTCGACGGCGCGCTGGTCCACGCCCTCGTAGCGCCCGGCGACGAGGACGAGGTGCGGCTCGCGCGCGAGCTCGAGCGCCCGCTCCTGCCGGAACGGCGTGCCCTGGGGGGAGAGCAGGACCACCCGCGCGCGGCGCTCGGGTCCCTTGGGCGCCGCGAGCGCCTCGATCGCTTCCACCAGGGGCTCGGGCTTGAGCACCATGCCGGGCCCGCCGCCGTAGGGGACGTCGTCCACCGTGCGGTGACGGTCGTGGGCCCAGCGCCGCAGGTCGTGCGCCTCCACGGCGACGAGGCCCGCTTCGCGCGCGCTGCCGAGCAGCGACGCGCGCAGGAAGGGCTCGAACAGCTCGGGGAAGATCGTGACGACGTCGATGCGCACGGCTCAGCGCCCTCGCTCGTCCTGGAGCAGCCCCGGCACCGGCTCGATCCGCACGCGGCGCGCGGCGCGGTCCACCTCCTTCACGAAGGCATCGACGGCGGGAATCAGGTGCTCGCGCCCGTCCCGGTCCTCGACCACGAGCACGTCGTGCGCACCGGTCTCCCAGATCTCGCGCACGCGTCCGACGGGCGCGCCCGCGACGGTCTCCACCTCGCAGCCGATCAGCTCGTACCAGTAGTGCTCGCCCGGCGCGAGCGCAGGAAGCCGCGCGGCCTCGCCGAGGACGAGCGCGCCGCGCAGCGCCTCGGCGGCGTCGCGGTCGGCGACGCCCTCGAGGCCGAGGCGCACCTCGCCGGGGCGTCCCGCGCTCGCGGAGCGCACGGCGAAGCGGCGGCGGGGCCGGGTCGGGTCGCGCGCCTCGAACGAGAGCTCCACCGTCGGCGCGTCGAGCAGGTGCGCGCGCTCGTCACCCGACACGGCGACGCGTAGGATGCCGCGCACGCCGTGCGCGCCGACCACGCGGCCGAGGACGACGCGGTCCCCTGCTCCGGTCTCCGCCATCGGCGCCTCCGCCGTCCCGACCGGGCTCGGCACGTCGGCCCGGGCTGCGCCGAGTCGGCGCGACGCGAGGCCGGCTCGCGGCTAGTCGACGATCTCCAGCTGCACGTCCGCGCCCGAGCGGGACGCGGCGACCAGCGCGCGCAGCGCCTTCGCCACGCGGCCCTGGCGGCCGATCACCCGGCCGCGGTCCTCCTGCGCGGTCTCGAGCTCGAGGAGCCGGCCGTCCTCGACCACGCGCACGCGCACGACCTCCGGCTGGCGCACGATGCCCTTCGCGAGGAAGTCGACCAGCTCGGCCGGCGTGCGCCGCTCCGACATCAGGCGCTCTCCGCGGCCGGGGCGGTCTTGCGCGCGCGCCGCACCAGCGAGCGCACCGCGTCCGACACCACCGCGCCCCGCGCGCGCCAGGCCTCGATCTTCTCGGTCTCGACGGCGATCTCGGGCGGCGTCGCGATCGGGTTGTACGTGCCGAGGAACTCGAGCGCGCGCCCGTCGCGCTGTCGGCGCTCGTCGATCGCGACGACGCGGTAGAAGGGTCGCTTCTTGGCGCCGGCGCGCTGGAGGCGGATCTTGACCATGCAGGGTCCCCTGGTTGATGCGGAGCGGCCGCGGAAGCTAGGGAACGCCCCGCGGGAGGTCAACGCCGCTCGCCGCGCCGCTCGCGCTCCTTGCGCTCGGAGCACGGCTCGCAGGCGTACTGCTCGCGGTGGGGCTTCAGCCGGTCGTAGCCGGCGTCGAGCGCGACCCGGCGCACCGACGGCACCTCGGCGCCGCAGAAGTCGCAGCGCAGGAGCGCGGGGCGGCGGGGGGGCTCGCTCATGCGCGCAGTGTAACGGACGTTGCCGCGACGGAGCGGGCTCCCGACGCCGTGGTCGCGACCGCGCGCGATGTCGCTGAGGGGCGCGGACGCGGTCCTCGGCCGACCGGCGGCGCGCCGCACGGCGCCGGCGCGCTCACTCGTAGCCGCGCCCGCCCATGATCCAGCGCATGAAGACGAAGAACCAGACGATCGCGAGGAGGATGAGCTCGATCACCGCCCGCGCCTCCGCGCCGACCCCGGCTGGCTCGCGCGGCCGGGTCGCCGGGACCGCGCTCGGCCTGCGGCGCGCGCGCTCGCAGGCGAACCCGCCGTCCCGGGGTCCGCGAGCACGCCGCGCAGGAAGAGCGCGCTCGCGGTCCCGGTGATCGCGCGGTCGTCGATCGGGCGCAGCTCGCGGCCGCCGAGGACCTCCTGCGTCCAGAGGAAGATCACGAGCATGCCGACGAACGCCCGCGCGGCGACGAACGCGTCGAGAGGGCGCAGCTCCCCGGCCCGGATCCGCTGCTCGAGGAAGGCGGCGAACGCCGCGTTCGCGGGCAGCACGACGCGCTCGAGGAAGCGCCGCGCCTGCGCCGGGCGCAGGGCGAGCTCGCGCACGACGACCGCCACCAGCGGCGCGGCCGCGCGCAGCCGCGCCCAGAGCTGC
Source organism: Myxococcota bacterium (assembly GCA_036257215.1). Taxonomy (GTDB): domain Bacteria; phylum Myxococcota_A; class UBA9160; order UBA9160; family UBA6930; genus DATAGA01. The sequence continues at coordinate 8,561 of DATAGA010000369.1, read as the reverse complement.
TCCGCCACGCGCGGCATGGCCTCTTCGAGCGGGAGGTCGCCCGCGCTCGCGCCGAGGCCGGCGAGGTCGGGCAGCAGCGACCAGCGCTCCGCGGCGGCGTCGAGCAGATCCTCCTTCGTCGCGAAGTAGAGGTAGACGGTGCCCTTCGCGACGCCGGCCTCCCGCGCCACCGTCTCGACCGTCGTCGCGTCGAAGCCCTCGCGCGTCCAGGCGCGTAGCGCGGCGTCGAGGATCTGGTCGCGGCGCTCGGCGACGAGCTCGGCGCGGCGCTGGGGGGCGAGACGGGCCATGACCGAAATGATGACTGGCTGGTCAGTCATCGGCAAGCCCTCGCGACGGTCCGAGGACGCTCGCCGAACCCCGCGCGCGGCTACCGCAGCCGGAAGCGCAGCTCGGTCGGGGCGTCCTCGCCGAGCAGCGGGCGCAGGGCGGCCAGGATGGCGACCGTGCGCAGCTGGAGCTGCTGCCCCCACACGCTCGAGTCGACGGCGACCTCGAGCGTGTGCCCGCGCAGCGCCTCGACGCTCGAATGCGCAGCCGCCGCGTCGCCCACCACGGTGGGCCAGCACTCCTGCGCGCGCATCGCGGCGCGCGCGGCGCCGAACCCGAGCTCGTCGAGGAGGCGCGGGAGCACCGCGCCGACGCGACGGGGCTCGCTGCGCCGCCGCGTCACGCGTCCGGCTCGTCGAGCGGGCGGAAGACGAGACCCGTCGGAAGCTTGGGATAGAAGAACGTCGACTTCTGCGGGAGGATCTCGCCCGCGCGTGTCACGCGGAAGACGTCCTCCGGGCGCAGCGGGTTCAGGTAGAGCGCGACGCTGCCCTCCCCCGCGCGGACCGAGCGGGCCGTCTCGAGCGTCGACTTCGGGAACCCGACGGCGCCCTCCCGCACCGCGTCGTCGTCGAGCCCGAACACGCCGAGCAGGACGTCGCGGTGGAGCACGCGCACGCCGAGCTCGCCGTCGGCGGGGCGCGAGAAGACGCGCAGCGTGCCGGTGCCGTCGTCGGCGGCGAACGCGTGGCGGTCCGCGAGGGGCGCGAGTTCGCGCTCGAGCGCTGCCGGCAGCGCCTCCGCCGACGACACGGCGACGCGTCGCTCCTCCCAGCGCGGGAGCCGCGCGCGCCAGTCCGGGTCGGCCGGCGCTGGCGCGGCGCGCACCACGCGGTGGATCGGGAGGAGGAGCGTCCCCGGCGCGTACGCGTTCGCGAAGTAGGCGAGCGTCCGCTCGGCGGGCCCCGCGTCCGTCCCGCCCCCGGCCGCCGCGCGGCGCTCGTCGCGATAGGCGAGCGCCGTCTCGTAGCGGTGGTGCCCGTCGGCGATCACGACGGGACGGGGCGCCAGGAAGCGCGCGACCGCGGCCGCGAGCGCCGGGTCCGACGCGACGGCGAGGCTGTGCTCGACGCCGGCGTCGTCCTTCGCGCTGGCGACCTCGCCCGCCCCGAACGCGGCCTCGAGCCTCGGGCCGAGCTCGGCGTCGGGGTCCTCGTAGAGCAGGAAGATGGCCGAGAGGTTGGCGGCGCTGGCGCGCATGAGGCGCAGCCGGTCCGCCTTCGGCCCGCGCAGCGTGCGCTCGTGCGGGAGCACGACGCGGCGCTCGTAGTCCTCGAGCCGCAGCGAGGCGAAGAAGCCGATCCGCCGCAGCTCGCGCCCCGACGGGTCGGCGAAGCGCTGGCGCAGGAGGTAGAGCGACGGCGCGGCGTCGCGCCGCAGGACCCCGTCGCGGCGCCAGGCGCGCAGGCGCTCCGCCGCGTCGGCGTAGTCGGTCGCTGCCTCCTCCGCCGGGTCGCGCGTCAGCTCGAGCCGGATCGCCGAGTGCGGGTCGCGGCTCCAGTAGCGCTCGCGCTCCGCCGGCGTCACCACGTCGTAGGGCGGCGCGAGGACGCGCGCGAGGTCGGCGCGCGCCGGGTCGTAGCGCAGCGCGCGGAACGGGACGACGTCGGTCACGGGCGCCTCGCTTCGCCGGCGCACGGCGAGGCGCTCGCGACGTCGAACACCGAGCCTGCCGGCAGCGCGCCTTCGCGCAGGACGCGCGGCTCGCTCCCCGTCACGTCGACGACGGTGCTCGCCGCGCCGCCGCCCGCGTCGGGCCAATGGCCGGCGAGCAGCGCCGGCGCGTCCGCGCCGCGGGCCGCGCCCGCACAGAGCGCCGCGGCCTCGGCGCGCGTGCGCGCGGGCGGCTCGCCGCTGCGGTTGAGGCTCGTCGCGGTCACGGGGCCGAGGCCCGCGGCGAAGGCCGCGCGCGCGAGCGCGGCCGCGGCCGGGTGCGGGCTGCAGCGGAAGCCGACCGCGCCGTCGGCGCGCGCGACGCCGCCCGGAAAGCGCGCGCGGCAGCGGAGGACGAGCGTGAGCGGGCCCGGCCAGAATCTCTCCACGAGGGCGCGCGCGGCGGCGGGCAGCTCCGCGCCGATCGCGGCGAGGCTCTCCGCGTCGGGAACGAGCAGCGAGAGCGGCTGGTCTTCGGCGCGCCCCTTCCACGCGCGCAGCCGCGCCAGCGCGCCCTCGCGCGCGGCGACGGCCGCGAGGCCCCAGACGGTCTCCGTCGGAAACGCGACGAGGCCGTCGGATGCGAGCCGTGCGAGCGCATCGGCGAGCGCGCCGGACCCGGCGTCGCCGGCCCCGCCCGCGACGGCGGCCGCCGCGCTCACCGCAGCGCCGCTGCCGCGATGTCGCGGCGCAGGTGGCGTCCCTCGAAGCGGATGCGCTCGGCGGCGGCGTAGGCGCGCTCGCGCGCGCTCGCGAGGTCGGGGCCGCGGGCCGTCACGCCGACCACGCGCCCGCCCGCGGTCGCGAAGCGCGCGCCGTCGCGCCGCGTCCCCGCGTGGAAGACGACGACGCCCTCCTGCGCAGCGGCCTCCTCGAGGCCCTCGATCGGAACGCCCGTCCGGTACTCGCGCGGGTAGCCGCCCGACGCGAGCACGACGCACACGCCGGCGGCGTCGGCCTGCGGCGCGAGCGCCGGCTCGAGCCGGCCACGCGCGGCGCCCTCGAGGAGCGGCACGAGGTCGCCCCCGAGCGCGAGCACGATCGCCTGCGTCTCCGGGTCGCCGAAGCGGACGTTGAACTCGATCACGCGTGGGGCGCCGGCGGCGTCGATCATGAGGCCGCAGTAGAGGACGCCCACGTAGGGGGCGCCCTCCTCGCGCAGGCCGCGCAGCGTCGGCTGCACGATCTCCTCGAGCACGCGCTTCTCGACCGGCGGCGTGACGAGCGGGGCCGGGGCGTACGCGCCCATGCCGCCCGTGTTCTCGCCGCGGTCGCCGTCGAGCGCGCGCTTGTGGTCCTGCGCGGCCGGCAGCGTCGCGACGCGCTCGCCGTCCGTCACGGCGTAGAACGACGCCTCCTCGCCGACGAGGCGCTCCTCGACGAGGACGCGCGCGCCGGCGTCGCCGAAGCGCCGCGCGTCCATCATCTCGTCGAGCGCACGCAGCGCGTCCTCGGGCCCGTCGCAGACGGCGACGCCCTTGCCGGCGCAGAGGCCGTCCGCCTTCACGACGCACGGCCCGCCGAGCGCGCGCACGTGGGCGCGCGCGGCCGCCAGCGCGTCGAAGCGGGCGAAGCGCGGCTGCGGGATGCCGTGGCGCTCCATGAAGGCGCGCGCGAAGCCCTTGCTTCCCTCGAGCCGCGCGGCGGCGCCGGAGGGCCCGAAGACGGCGAGGCCTTCCGCGCGGAGCGCGTCGGCGACGCCGGCCGCGAGCGGATCCTCGGGGCCGATCACGACGAGGTCGACGCCCTCGCGCCGGCACGCGGCGGCGAGGCCGCGCGCGTCGCCCGCCGCGACGTCGGGGAGGCAGGTCGCGTCCGCGGCGATCCCGTCGTTCCCCGGCGCGACGAAGGTGCGCTCGACGCGCGGGCTCTGCGCGATCTTCCAGGCGAGCGCGTGCTCGCGCCCGCCCGAGCCAGCGACGAGGACGCGCATCTCCCTCCCGTGCCCGGGCGGCCCGTCCGTGCTGCGGCGACGGCCGGCTCCAGCTCCGAAGCTCGCGGGGCGCCGCGGCGGCCCGCTCGAACCGCTAGTTACCGGCGAGGGCGGGACCCGTCAAACGCCGCCGCGACTCGCTCGGCCGCGCGGCGTCCGGTACCTTGCGGGCTCCGGCGCAGCGAAGCCCGACCCCATGACCTCCCCGAGCGAAGAGCCGCAGAGCATCCGCGTGAACGGAGAGCCGCGCGCGCTCCGCCCGGGGAGCACGGTCGGGGACCTCCTGCGCGAGCTCGGTCTCTGCGGGCGCCGCGTCGCCGTCGCGCTGAACCGCGCGGTGGTGCCGCGGGCGAGCTACGAGAGCCGGGCAGTATCCCCCGGCGACCGGATCGAGATCCTCGAAGCCGTGGGTGGAGGCTAGGCGATGACCGACTCCTACACGCTCGGGAGCTTCACCTTCCGCTCGCGGCTGATCGTCGGGAGCGGGAAGTACGCCTCGCTCCCGCTGCAGCGCGCGGCCACCGAGGCGAGCGGCGCCGACCTCGTCACGGTCGCGCTGCGCCGGGTGGATCCGAAGGCCGCCCCCGAGGCCAACGTGCTGCACCACCTGCCCGAGGGCATGACGATCCTCCCGAACACCGCGGGCTGCTACCGCGTCGAGGACGCCGTCACGACGGCGCAGCTCGGGCGCGAGCTGTTCGGCCACGGGCTCGTGAAGCTCGAAGTGATCGGCGACGAGCGCACGCTCTTCCCCGACGTGCCGGCGACGCTCGAGGCGGCCCGCCTCCTCGTCGACGACGGCTTCACCGTGCTGCCCTACGTGAGCGACGACCCGGTCGCGTGCCAGCGCCTCGCCGAGATGGGCTGCGCGGCGGTGATGCCGCTCGCCGCTCCCATCGGCTCGGGGCTCGGGATCCGCAACCCGGCCAATCTGCGCATCATCCTCGAGACCGTCGAGGTGCCGGTGATCGTCGACGCCGGCGTCGGCACGGCGAGCGACGCGGCCGTGGCGCTCGAGCTCGGCTGCACCGCGGTGCTGATGAACACCGGCATCGCCGGCGCCAAGGATCCGGTGCGCATGGCGCGCGCGATGCGGCTCGCCGTCGAGGCCGGGCGCCTCGCGTACGAGGCCGGCCGCATCCCGCGCCGGCTCTACGCGACGGCGTCGAGCCCGCTCGACGGCCTCGCCTCGTTCTGACGCCCGCGCCGGAACGCCCGCGCAGCGAGACCACCGCCGCGGTGCGTGCAGGCCGCGAGGCCGCGCGCCTTCCGCGCCCCTGCCTCGCGCTCGTCACGGATCGGACGATCTTCGCGGGCGACCTCGCGGCCGCCGTCGAGGCATGCGTCGCGGCGGGGGTCGACCTCGTGCAGGTGCGCGAGCGCGAGCTCGGCGGCGCCGCGCTCCTCGCCCACGTCGACGCGCTCCTCGCGGCCGCGCAGCGGGGGGCGCGCGCGCGCCGCGGGCGCGTGCGCGTCGTCGTGAATCGCCGGGTCGACGTCGCGCTCGCCGCAGGCGCAGATGGTGCGCACCTCGGGACCGGCGCGCTGCCCGCGCCGTCCGCGCGCGCGCTGCTCGGCCGGGGCGCCTGGCTCGGCGTCTCGACGCACGCGCCGGACGAGGCGCTCGCGCTCGACCCTCGTGTCGTCGACTACGCGCACCTCGCGCCGGTGTTCGCGCCGCGCTCGAAGCGCGGCGAGCGCGCCCCGCTCGGCCTCGAGCCCCTCGCCCGCGCCTGTGCCGGCGGTGTGCCCGTCCTCGCACAAGGCGGCGTGGACGCAACGAACGCAGGCGCTTGCCTCGCGTGCGGCGCCGCGGGCGTCGCCGTGACCGGCGAGATCCTGCTCGCGGCCGACCCCGGCGCCGCCGCCCGCGCCCTGCGCGCCGCGCTCGACGCGGGCTCTCGCACGCGACGGACGCCGACGGGCTAGGCGCGTCCCCCACCGCCAGGGCCAGATCGAGCGCCGGGGGTCGTCGCGCGACCGACCGTCTTCCAGGCTGGCCGCGGACCGCAGAGCTTCCTAGCCCGCGAGCCTCCGCAGCAGGCTCGCGCCGTCCGCTGGCGCGACGAGCCAGGAGCGCGGGACGCGACCGAAGCGCGCCGCGAAGGCGGCGGCGATGGCATCGCGCACGGCGGCCGCGGCCGGCGGGTCCACGAGGTGGAGCGTGCAGCCACCCCAGCCGGCGCCGACGAGGCGCGAGCCGTAGCACCCCGGCGCCGCGTCGCCGGCCGCGCAGAGCGCGTCGAGCTCGGGGATGCTCACCTCGAAGTCGCGCTGGAGGCTCGCCATGCCCTCGCGCAGCAGCGCGCCGGCGCGCGGGAGGTCGCCGGCGCGCAGCGCCGCGGCGCACGCGTCGACCCGCGCGTTCTCGGTCACGACGTGGCGCGCGCGGCGGAACGGGATCGGCGGCAAAACGCGCTCGAGCGCGGGCAGCTGCTCGGGCGCGACGTCGCGCAGCGTGCGCGCCGCCGGCGCCACGCCGCTCGTGCGCGCCCCCTGGGCGGCGTCGCGGCACTCCGCGACGCGGGCGGCGTAGGCGCCGCCGGCGAGCCGCCGCTCCACCCCGGAGTGGACGACGAGGAGCGCGACGTCGGCCGCGATCTCGACCGGCTCGACCTCCTGCGTGCGGCAGTCGATGCGCAGCGCGGCGCCGGCGCGGCCGAAGGCCGAGGCGAAGGGGTCCATGATCCCGACCGCGACGCCGACGAAGCCGGTCTCCGCGCGGTGGGCGACGAGCGCGAGCTCGCGCAGCGAGAGCGGCTTGCCCGCCGCCTCCGACACCGCGAGGGCGACCGACACCTCGAGTGCCGCCGAGCTCGAGAGCCCGGACGCCTTCGGGACGTCGCTCGCGATCGCGAGGTCGAGCCCGGGCACCCGGGCGCCGCGCTCCAGGAGCGCAGCGAACGGACCCTGCACGTAGTCGAGCCAGTCGCCGCGGTGCACCGGCCGGGCGGCCTCGAACGTCTCGGGCTCGCCGAATCCGTCGGAGAACACGCGCACGCGCCCGTCGGGACGGCGCGCCGCTGCGACCATCGTCTGGCGCCCGATCGCGCACGGGAGCACCAGGCCTTCCTGGTAGTCGGTGTGCTCGCCGATCACGTTCACGCGCCCCGGCGCGCGCGCGACGATCTCCGGCTCGCGGCCGTAGCGCGCGCGGAAGTCGGCGAGCAGCGGCTCGAGCATTGCCTCCCACGGGTACCCGGCTTAGGTTCCCCGCGCCATGCATCCCCGGCTCGCCGCCGGACCCGCGCTGTGGCTCGCCGCGTCGGCCGCGCTCGTCGCGTCGCTCGCCGCGCCCGCCGGGGCGGACGATCCGTTCCTGCGCCGCACCGCCACCGTCCGCGCGGTGGAGCGCGTCGGGCCGTCGGTGGTGAACATCACGACGGAGCAGGCGGCGCGGGGCGCGCCCTTCCGCTCGGCGCCGGGCGCGCCGGGGCTCGACTGGTTCTTCCGGGACTTCTTCGAGCCGCGCTTCCCCTCGCGCACGCAGAGCCTCGGCTCGGGCGTCGTGATCGACGCCGAGCGCCACGTGCTCACGAACGAGCACGTCGTCGCCGCGGCCGACCGGATCCGCGTCACGCTCGCCGACGGGCGCCAGTTCGGCGCGAGTCTCGTCGGCGCCGACCCGAACAACGACCTCGCGGTGCTGCGCCTCGAGACCGGCGAGTCGGTGCCCTGGACCGCGCCGGCGAGCTCGGCGGACGTCATGGTCGGCGAGCCCGTGATCGCGATCGGGAACCCGTTCGGGCTCTCGAACAGCGTGACGACGGGCGTCCTCTCCGCGGTCGACCGCTCGCTGCGCTCGCAGGGGGACCGCGTCTTCCACGGCTTCCTCCAGACCGACGCGTCCATCAACCCGGGCAACTCGGGCGGCCCGCTCCTCAACGCCGAGGGCGAGCTGATCGGGATCAATACGGCGATCTACAACGGCGCGCAGGGCATCGGCTTCGCGATCCCGATCGACACGGCCAGGCGCGTGGTGCGGGAGCTCATCACCCACGGCGAGATCGTCCCGGTCTGGCTCGGGCTCGACTTCCAGGACCTCGACGCGCACCTCGCCGAAGCCCTCGCGCTGCCGGCCGAGCGGGGCGGCGCGCTGGTGAGCCGCGTGCGGCCCGGAGGGCCGGGCGCCGCGGCGGGCGTTCGCCGCGGCGACCTGCTGGTCGCCGTCGACGGCCGGGCGGTGCGCGGCGCGCGCGACGTCTACGAGCTGCTCGAGCACGCGACGCCCGAGCAGGAGCTCGCGCTCGAGCTCCTGCGCGGCGGCGAGCAGGTGGCGCTGCGCGCGCGCGCCGCGCCCTTCCCGCCCGCGTTGATCCCCGAGCTCGCGGTGCAGCTCCTCGGCCTCGAGCTCGAGCCTCTCGACGGCGGGGGCTACCGCGCGAAGTCCGTGCGCGAGGGCAGCGGCGCCGCGCAGATCGGGATCGAGCCGGGAGACCTCGTCCTGGCGCTCAACGGCCGCGCGCTCGAAGACGCCGGCGCGCTACGCCGTGCGGTGATCGACTTGCTGGGACGCCCGCGCGCCCTCGTCGTGGTCCAACGCGGGCGGGGTCGATACCATGTCACCGTTCCCCTCGGCGGCTGACGGCCGCCGCCGGAACCCCTTCCCCGCGAGGGGCGTCTCACGGCCTTACCCGCCGCACGT